>CACXCV010000225.1 GCA_902766215.1 Oscillospiraceae bacterium | reverse complement strand
GGCAGATGCCCGCCGATGCCGGGCTTGGCGCCCTGGCCCATCTTGATCTCGATGGCCGCGCCGGCATTGAGATAGGCTTCGTGAACGCCGAAGCGGCCCGAGGCAACCTGGACGATGGTGTTCTCGCCGTAGCAGTAAAAATCCTCGTGCAGGCCGCCCTCGCCGGTGTTGTAATAGGTGCCCAGCGCCCGGGCGGCCCGGGCCAGGCTCTCGTGGGCGTTATAGCTGATCGAGCCGTAGCTCATGGCCGAGAACATTACCGGCGTGGCCAGCTCCAGCTGCGGCGGCAGCTGGGGGATGATCCGCCCTGCGGCATCGCGCTGGATGCCGTCGGGCCGCTTTCCCAGAAAGACCCGCGTCTCCATCGGCTCGCGCAGCGGGTCGATGGGCGGATTGGTCACCTGCGAGGCGTTGATCAGGATCCGGTCCCAATAGCTGGGCAGCGGTTTGGGACTGCCCATGGACGAGAGCAGCACCGCGCCGGTCTGCGCCTGCTTATAGATTTCACGGATGGTGCTGCTCTGCCAGTTGGCGTTTTCACGCAGGACGCAGTCAGTTTTTACAATCTTCAGCGCGTGGGTGGGGCAGAAGGACACGCAGCGCTGGCAGTTGATGCACTGCGCCTCGTCGCAGTCCATGCGCTTTTCCGCCGCGTTGTAGCGGTGCACGCCGTTGGGACACTGCTGCTCGCACAGGCGGCAGACGGTGCAGCGGCCGGGATTGCGCACCACTTCAAATTCGGGAAACAGATAGGACACGCCCATCAATAGGCACCTTCTTTCACATGGACAATCACCGGTTCGCCGCCGCCGGGAGCATAGACCTCGCCCACGTCGGGCGCGACGGCGCGGATGGCAGCCTCCTCGCTGGCAATGTACACCCGGTCATCCTGTTCGGCCACCACCATCGAGCGCAGCTTCAGCCGGTCGTTGAGGGCCATCAGCCCGCCGGTAAAGCCGAGGATGATGGAAAACGGCCCCGTAACCAGCAGGCTGGGGTACATGGTGCGCAGGAAGGCCAGCTGGGCGGCCTCCTCCGGCGGCCGGCAGGCGATGGTGCTCCAGAACGGGGCGGCAATGACTGCGGCAGTCTCCTCCAGCGTCAGCCCCTGCCGGCGCAGCAGATAGTCGGCAATGTAGGTGATGACCTCGGTATCTGTTTGCAGGGTGCATTTGTAGCCGAACATTTCGATATAGCGCCGGTTGGCGTCGTAGGAGGAGATTTCGCCGTTGTGGACAATGGAGCGGTCCAGCAGGGAAAAGGGGTGCGCCCCGCCCCACCAGCCGGGGGTATTGGTGGGATAGCGGCCGTGGGCCGTCCAGGAATAGGCCTCGTATTCTTCCAGCCGGTAAAACCGGCCCACATCCTCCGGAAAGCCCACCGCCTTGAACACGCCCATGTTTTTGCCGCTGGAAAAGACATAGGCCCCGTCCAGCAGGGTGTTGATGTGCATCACCGTCCGGGCCACGTATTCCTTTTCGTCCAGCTGCAGCCGCGAGAGGATCGAGGCCAGCGGCGCGACGAAATAGCGCCAGATGAGGGGCACGTCGGTGATCTCCGGGATCTTGCGGATGGGGATATTTTCGGCCTTGACGATCTCAAAGCGGTCCTTGAGCAGCTTTTCACATTCCGCGCGGGCGTCGTTGTCGTTATAAAAGATGTGAAACGCATAGAATTCTTTATATTCCGGATAGATGCCATAGCCGGCAAAGCCGCCGCCCAGGCCGTTGGAGCGGTCGTGCATGGGGACCATGCTCTGCATGATTGCCTCGCCGGTCATCCTGCGGCCCTCGCGCGAAATGATGGCGGAGATGGCGCAGCCGGAGGGGATGCGAATCTGGCCTTCCTGTTTCATTGTCCTCGCCCTTTCTGGTATAAACAGAAAAGCAAAGGCGCTCATTCATGCAGGGGGACAGCATCCCCCTTGGTGAATGAACGCCTTTGCTCATCGGTACTGTACTTTACCACAGAGACGTTTGTTTGTCAATTCCATTGATTTTTCCGCCGAAGAAAAACTGAAAAACAGGGCTTGACAAGTGAAAAAAAGCGAGTATAATACAGCCCATAAAGGCAATGACGTCTTGGAGCACCGGCTCTATGGCGTCCCTTTCCTTTTTATGCAGTAATATTGTAAAAGTGCAGAACATGCGAGGCAATGGCGTCTTGAAGCAATTCAGGATTCCATGGTCTCGCCTTTTTTTATTTTGAAAAGGAGTGTTGCAGCATGAGCGCAGTTTCAGAATATTTCGGCAGCCTGGTGTTTGACGACCGGATGATGAAGGCCACCCTGTCGGCCGAGGTGTATCAGTCGCTGAAAAAGACCATCGACGAGGGCGAGAGCCTGAACAGCGACGTGGCCAACGCCGTGGCCGCGGCCATGAAGGACTGGGCCGTTGCCCATGGCGCCACGCATTTTACCCACTGGTTCCAGCCGCTGACCGGCGTGACCGCAGAAAAGCACGACAGCTTTATCTCTCCGGCGCCCGACGGCCGCGTGATTATGGAGTTTTCGGGCAAGGAACTGATCAAGGGCGAGCCGGACGCCTCGTCGTTCCCCTCCGGCGGCCTGCGCGCCACCTTCGAGGCCCGCGGCTATACGGCCTGGGATCCGACCTCATACGCGTTTATCAAAGGAAAAACGCTTTGCATCCCCACAGCGTTCTGTGCCTACGGCGGCGAAGCGCTTGACAAGAAAACGCCCTTGCTGCGCTCCATGCAGGCGCTGAACCGTCAGGCCATGCGCATCCTCAAGCTGTTCGGCCACACCGACGTCAAATGCGTGCGCACCTCCGTCGGCCCCGAGCAGGAGTATTTCCTTGTGGACAGAGAGCTGTATAAGCAGCGCAAAGACCTTGTTTTCACCGGCCGCACCCTGTTCGGCGCCCCGGCCCCGAAAGGTCAGGAGCTTGACGACCATTATTTCGGCGTGATCAAGCCGCGCGTGCAGGCCTATATGGAAGAGCTGAACGAAGAGCTTTGGAAGCTCGGCATCCTTGCAAAGACCGAGCACAACGAGGTCGCACCCGCCCAGCACGAGCTTGCGCCGATCTATTCCACGACCAACGTTGCCGCCGACCACAACCAGCTCACGATGGAGATCATGCAAAAGGTTGCGCTCAAGCACGATCTTGTGTGTCTGCTGCATGAAAAGCCCTTTGCCGGCGTCAACGGCAGCGGCAAGCACAACAACTGGTCGATCGCCACCGACGCGGGCGTGAACCTGCTTTCCCCCGGCGAAACGCCTTATGAGAATGCCCAGTTCCTGCTGTTCCTT
>CACXCV010000224.1 GCA_902766215.1 Oscillospiraceae bacterium | reverse complement strand
TGAGGGAAATGGGCACCGTGAGGATCTGCCGCAGGGCCATCTGCGTGGTCATCTGCAGCGAGTTGACGTCGTTGGTGTTGCGGGTGATCAGCGTGGCGGCGCCAAACTCGTCCACATCGGCCTGGGAGAAGGTCTGTACCTTGGCAAAGATCGTCCGGCGCAGGTCGCGGCCCAGGTTGGCGCCCAGCTTGGAGGAACAGTAGCTGCCGATGAGCGTACACGCGCCCTCCAGCAGCGCCATGCCGATCATAAGCAGCCCGTATTTGTAGATGACGGGCAGATTGCCCACCATCACGCCCTCGTTGATGATCGTGGCGTTCAGGTCGGGCAGAACCAGGTTCAGCAGGGAGGAAACCGCCACAAAGGCAATGGTGAAGAACACCAGCAGCTTATGCGGCTTGAGATGCTGCAATATCAATTTCATGCTTGGTTAACTCCTTCAAATGTTGGTTAGTCCGGTCGGTTCAGGCCCTGCAAATAGTCCACAACCGTGTTTTCCAGTTTTTGCAGCAGCTCCAGCAGCTGCTGCCGCTGCTCGTCGGTCAGGCTCTTTGCACAGGCCTCGTGGAAGCGCTGAATCTCCACCGTGATATTGTTCACGGCGTTGATTCCCTTTTCTGTGGGATAGATGCGCATCACGCGCTGGTCATCAGGGTCTGCTTCCCGCCGGATAAAGCCGCCACGTTCCAGTTTTTGCAGTGTGACCGTCACGGTGGCGCGTTCGATGCGCAGGTCGTCGGCCAGTTCGCGCTGCGACCGGCCGGGACGGTGCACGATCATCGACAGGGAAAAGCCCTGACTGGGGTGCAGGCCGTATTCCGAAAACACTGCGGCAAAAATCTTTCGCTGGGATCGCTCGATAAACCCGATCTTAAAAAATGCTGCGTTGGGATCGGATTGATCGACCGGCGGCGGCCCGGGTGGGGGCGCGTCGCGGAATTTGGGACCCTGGTGCATGGATAACACCTCTCTTTCATCTTCATCGAAATGAAACATTTTCTACACGCTGTTAACAACCTGACAGTCAGCGTCGTGACTGTCATAAAGCTAACTGTTAGGCCGTGAACAATTTATCATATCTGATGCCGGATGTCAAGCGCTTTTTTACAGAGAAATACAAAAAATATGCGTGCGGCACATGCCGGAAACCGCGCATATTCCTGCGGCCGTTGGGCAGAGTAACAGGTATGAACCAACAGAATTGAGGTGCCGCCATGCAATCCCCCATCGAAGTATATTCCGAAATCGGCCGGCTGCGGCGCGTGCTGCTGCACCGCCCCGGAGCCGAGCTGGAAAACCTCGCTCCGGACTATCTCGAGCAGATGCTCTTTGACGACATTCCGGACCTGCAGCTGGCGCAGCAGGAGCACGACGCCTTTGCCGACACGCTGCGCCAGAACGGCGTGGAGGTGGTCTATCTGATCGACCTGCTGGCCGAGTCGCTGACCGAGCCGGAGGTCCGCAGCCGGTTTATCGACGACTTTCTGGCCGACGCGCGCATTACCACTGACCGTGAGCGGCTGGTGCTGCGCGAATATCTGCAGGGCATGGGCACCCGGCGGATGATCTCGGCCATGATGGCCGGCGTGCGCAAGGACGACCTGCCCCAGGGACAGAGCCTCAGCGATTTCCTGCGCCACCTGGAGGGCGAATACCCCTTTGCCCTTGACCCGATTCCCAATCTTTACTTTACCCGCGACCCCTTTGCCGCCATTGGCCCGGGCGTGAGCATCCACCGGATGTTTTCAGCCACGCGCCACCGCGAGACCATGTTTGCCCACTATATTTTCCACTATCACCCGCTGTACCGCAATGTGCCGGTGTTTTATGACCGGGATGAGAGCTTTCCGCTGGAGGGCGGCGACATTCTGGTGCTCAACGGCCAGACGCTGGCTGTGGGCATCAGCCAGCGCACCCACGAAAATGCCATCGAGCGCTTTGCCCGCCGCATTCTCACCGACGAGAGCGGCTTCCGCGAGATTTTGGCCTTTAACATCCCCAAGCAGCGCACCTTTATGCACCTGGACACGGTGTTTACCATGGTGGACCGGGACACCTTTACCGTCCACCCCAACATCCTGCGGGAGATCGACGTGTTTGTCCTCACCCGCGAGGGCGAGAGCATCCACATTGCCCAGGAGAGCGGCACGCTGGAATCCATCCTGCAAAAGCACCTGCATCTGGACCGGGTACGTCTGCTGCGCTGCGGCAGCCGCAACCCCATCGACGCGGCGCGCGAGCAGTGGAACGACGGCTCGAACACGCTGGCCATTGCGCCGGGCGAGGTGGTGGTCTATTCGCGCAACCGCGTGACCAACGCCCTGCTGCGGGACAACGGCATCAAGGTGCTGGAGATCCCCTCGTCCGAGCTCTCCCGCGGCCGCGGCGGCCCGCGCTGCATGTCCATGCCGCTGGTGCGCGATGCGGTCAACGATCATTGATGAAAGGATGCGTTTGTTATGCCTGTTAACCTGAAAGGAAAATCGTTCAAATCCCTGCTGGACCTTACCCCCCAGGAGATCCGCTATCTGCTGGATCTGTCCCGCGACCTCAAGGCGAAAAAGCGCGCCGGGATCCCCGGCCAGTGCCTCCGGGGCAAGAACATTGTCCTGCTGTTTGAAAAGACCTCGACCCGCACCCGCTGCGCCTTCGAAGTGGCGGTGTACGACGAGGGGGGCCATGTGACCTATCTCGACCCTGCCGGCTCGCAGATGGGCAAAAAGGAGTCGATGGAGGACACGGCCAGGGTGCTGGGCCGCTTTTTCGACGGCATTGAGTACCGCGGCTATGATCAGGAGATTGTCAAGCTGCTGGCGCTGCACTCCGGCGTGCCGGTGTACAACGGCCTGACCGACGCCGACCATCCCACGCAGATTCTGGCCGATCTGCTGACCATTGAGGAGCACTGCCGCAAGCCGCTGCGGGAGGTCAAGGTGGTGTTCCCCGGCGATGTGCGCAACAACATGTGCTATGCCTGGATGTATGGCTGCGCACAGATGGGCATGACCTTTGTGGGCATCGGCCCGCGCCGGCTGATCGACGGGGTGGATGCCCAGGCGCTGGGCAACGCGCAGAAGGTCGCCGAGGCCACTGGCGCGCACATTGAGCTGACCGACGACCTGGGCGCCGTGGCCGGGGCGGACGTGGTTTATGGCGACATCTGGGCCTCGATGGGCGAGGAGGCGCTGATCCCGGAGCGGGCGCAGCTGCTGGCCCCCTATAAAGTGACGGCCCAGCTGCTGCGCCGCACCGAAAACAACGACGTGCTGTATATGCACTGCCTGCCCTCGTTCCACGACGACCAGACCACCCTGGCCCGGCAGTGGCTGGAAAAGGGCGTCAACATCTGCGAGGTGGAGGACGAGGTTTTCCGCAGCCGCCACAGCGTGGTGTTCGACGAGGCGGAGAACCGCATGCACACCATCAAGGCTGTGCTGGTGGCCACGCTGTAAAGGGGGCGCGCCGGATGAGCAACAAAACACGCGCCGTGGTGGCCCTTGGCGGCAATGCCCTAGAGGACAAGTCGCTGCCGCCCACGGCCGAGTCGCAGCTGAAGGTGACCGAGCGCACAGCCCGGCGCCTGGCCGCCCTGTCGGCAGCAGGCTATGAGCTGGCGCTGGTCCACGGCAACGGCCCCCAGGTGGGGAGGATCCTGCTTGCCTCCGAGACGGCGGCGGACGTAACGCCACCCATGCCCTTTGACGTGTGCAGCGCCATGAGCCAGGGGTATATCGGCTATCAGCTGCAGCAGCAGATGCGCCAGGCGCTGGAGGATGCCGGGCGGCAGATCCCGGTGGTCACAGTGCTGACCCAGGTAGAGGTGGACGGCGACGACCCCGCCTTCCGCCGGCCGACCAAGCCTATCGGCCCCTTTTACACCGAGCTGCAGGCCGCGCAGCTGTCTCGTGAGCGGGGCTGGACCATGAAGGAAGATGCCGGCCGCGGCTGGCGGCGGGTGGTGGCCTCGCCCCGGCCGCAGCGCATTGTCGAGCTGGAAACCATCCGCCGCCTGTGGGACAGCACGATTACCGTGGCTTGCGGCGGGGGCGGCATCCCGGTGATGCGCACCCGCGAGGGGGAGCTGGAGGGCGTCAGCGCCGTCATTGACAAGGACCTGGCGGCGGAGTGCCTGGCCGAGGGCACCGACGCCGACGTGCTGCTGATCCTTACCGAGGTGGAAAACGTCTGCCTGCACTATGGCACGCCGGAGCAGCAGGCGCTGCACGCCGTGACGCCCGACGAGCTGGACGGCTATGCCGCCCAGGGGCACTTTGCCGAGGGAAGCATGCTGCCCAAGGTGCAGGCGGCGGTGCGCTTTGCGCGCTCGCGCCCGGGCCGCCGGGCCATCATCACCTCGCTGGACCGTGCCGTGGAGGCCATGGCAGGGCAGACGGGCACGGTGGTACAATGAGACGCCGCCGCTGGAATCTCAGCGCCTACAGCATTCTGTTCTGGATCATTGTTCTGATGGCCGTGCTGACCTGGGTCATCCCCGCCGGCAGCTATGACCGGCTGGAGGACGGCGCGCCCGTGTCCGGCAGCTATCACTCCGTGCCGCGCAGCGGCCAGGGTCTGGGGGCAATTGCCCTCAGCTCCATCCACGGCTTTTACGACGCGGTGGAGATTGCCCTGTTCATCCTGATGGTGGGCGGGTTCCTGGGCGTGGTAATGCAGACCGGGGCCATCGACGCGGGCATTGGCCGCGTGGTGCGGCG
>CACXCV010000223.1 GCA_902766215.1 Oscillospiraceae bacterium | reverse complement strand
TTCGATCCATCTGCCTGCTCTTCCTCTGTGGGGTCCAGCCGGAAGCGCAGCACGCCGGCCGAGCCGGTGAAGACATTGCCGTTTTCAAAGGCCTTCATCACGGGAATATAGATTCGCGTGGGATCGGTGACGGGCATGAGCACCCTCCTTTATCAGATGGATCAGGGGCGGATGATCAGCCCCAACAGCCGCGCCAGCTCCGCCGCCTGCTCACGCGAGACGACGACGTCCCGCAGGCCGTCCTGCGAGAACCGCGCACCCTCGATTGCGGCGCCGGAGAAATCCAGCCCGGCGATGTGCGCGCCGGTCCAGTCGGCCCGGGTAAAGTCGCTGCCGTCCACGCGGCACTTGCGCACCGTCAGCGCTGTCAGCGCGGCGTCGCGGAAGCTGGCGGACAGGGTACACTGCTTCCACTGGGAACGGTGCAGGTTGACATAATCGTATACGCCGCCCTGAATGGCCACATCGTCCCACAGCGCGCCGAAGGCGTGCAGCCCCAGCCCGCGGCAGTCTACCAGCTGCACATGGTGCAGCCCGGCATCGTCGAAGTGCACGCCGGACAGGTCGCACTGTTCGAAGCGGACGTGGCTGAGCGTGGTGCGGCTGAAGTCGCAGCCGGTAAGGCGGCAGCCGGAGAAGACGCATTGCTCCAGACCCAGGCCATAGAGATCCTGCCGGCGGGCGTCGCCGCCGGTAAAGCGGCAGCCGGCAATGTCGCAGCCGCGCTCGATGGCGCGGCTGAACGTTTCGCTCAGCGGCTGCGGGGGGAGAGCTGCGGGCTGCATGGCGTCGCCTCCTGTCGGTTTGGTGATATCATAGCACAAATTGCCGGTTGCGTCCAGTGGGATGCGGGCTTGGAGTTCGAACCAACTGTATAATCAGACCAGTGGAACGCAGCGGGAATTTGGCATCTTAGACAAAAATGAAAGGCAGAATTTTACCAATTCACTGGCTGACAACACCGCCGGAATATGATATGATAGCTACAATCATTCCGGTAGGGGGTATACGATGGAAAACAAATATGGAAAGCTTGTCGCACGCTGCAAGGTGCAGCTGATGGCGTGTCTGGGCGTGTTCGTGGTGGGACTGGTTCTGCTGGGCGCTGCGGTGATTGTGCTGATCACCGGCATCACAGGCGGGTTCTCTTCGGGCAAGATTACGGCGATTGCCATTCTGGCCGTGCTGGGCGCGGCGCTGTTCGGCCATGTGGTGCTGCTGCTGACCAAGGCGGGCATCGAGGTCTATGAAACGGGCCTGGTGATCACCGAAGTGAAGATTCCATACCGCATTTCCAAGCGCGAGTATCCGGCGGCCGACATTTTCTGCCTGCTGTGGGACGGCCCGGGCGCCACCGAAATCAATTCCCGCGCCATGCGCAAGAACAGCAACACGGTGGAGATCATCACCGACGGCGGCCGCACCAGCTATCGTCTCTCCGATGCTTATTATGAGGAGACGATGCAGAAGGCCATCTCCGATTTCCAGGATCGCAACCACATCTCCCGCGACCTGGAGAAGCACAAGAAAAACAGATATTGATTTTAACGGCAAACAACCCGATTTACTCCGGGCTGTTTGCTTTTTTTCAAAATCTGTGCTAGGCTAACAGGCAGCAACAACAGAGGAGCGACAGAGATGACAACGCAGAAGCTGTTTTACGAGGATCCATATCAGACGGAGTTTACCGCGCAGGTGCTGCGCTGTGAGCAGAGGCAGGACGGCTGGGACGTGGTGTTGGATCGCAGCTGCTTTTACCCCGAGGGGGGCGGGCAGCCCTGCGACACCGGTACGTTGGGCCTGGCCAGGGTGACGGACGTCCACGAGCGCGAGGGCGAGATTGTTCACCGCTGCACCGCGCCGCTGGCCGGCCGGGTAAGCGGCCGGATCGACTGGGCGCGCCGGTTTGACCTGATGCAGCAGCACAGCGGCGAGCACATTGTCTCCGGGCTGATCCACGCCCGCTACGGCTATGAAAACGTGGGCTTTCACATGGGGGCCGAGACGATTACCATCGACCTGTCCGGCGA
>CACXCV010000222.1 GCA_902766215.1 Oscillospiraceae bacterium | reverse complement strand
GCGGGCCATATAGGCCGCGCTGCGGTCCACCTTGGTGGGGTCCTTGCCCGAGAAGCAGCCGCCGCCGTGGGCGGCATAGCCGCCATAAGTGTCCACGATGATCTTGCGGCCGGTCAGGCCGCTGTCGCCCTGGGGCCCGCCCACGACAAAGCGGCCCGTGGGATTGACATAGAATTTGGTCTGCCCGTCCAGCAGGCTGGCCGGCAGGGTGGGGCGGATCAGCTGCTCGACAATGGCCTCGCGCAGGTCGCCGATGGCAATGTCCGGGTCGTGCTGCGTGGAGACGACCACCGTGTCGATGCGGCGCACGGCGCCGTCGTCGCCATATTCCACCGAGACCTGGCTCTTGCCGTCGGGCCGCAGCCAGGGCAGCGCGCCGCTTTTGCGCAGGGCGGTCAGCTGGCGGGCCAGCTGGTGGGCCAGGGCGATGGGCGCGGGCATCAGCTCGGGCGTTTCGTCGCAAGCAAAGCCGAACATCATGCCCTGGTCGCCGGCGCCGGTTTCGCTGCTGTCCTCATAGGCGCTGTTCACGCCCATGGCGATGTCGGGGCTCTGCTGGTCGATATTGGTGAGGATGGCGCAGGTGTTGGCGTCAAAGCCATAGGCCGGGTTGGTATAGCCGATGTCGGCAATGACCTGTCGGGCCACGGCGGGGATGTCCACATGGCCCTGATAGGTCATTTCGCCCATGACCAGCGCCATGCCGGTGGTGGCGATGCACTCGCAGGCCACGCGGGCCATGGGGTCCTGGGTCAGAATTGCGTCAAGAATGCCGTCGGAGATCTGGTCGCACACCTTGTCGGGATGCCCCTCGGTGACGGATTCGGAGGTGAAAATACGCTTTGCCATGGTTGTTTCGTTCCTTTCGTTTGAACATGAAAAAAGCGCCCTGACGGACAGGACGCGCACATGGCTGCGTACTGCCTCATCTATCGACCAGAAAACTGATCGTCGGAATTGGCACCTTGCGGCTATCCGCAGGTTGCCGTGCTTCATCGGGCCGATCCCTCAGCAGCTCTTGATAAGGCGCAATTCAATTTTCAGCAGGTGGATTATACCATTGCACTGAAGAATAGTCAACGGAAAAACCAACAAAAAATCTGCCGCCGTCCGCCCCAATAATTCTGCAGAATACTGAAACAATCTTGTCAGCATTGCGCCGGGCCGTTGACACGCGCCCCAGGCATCCGGTATAATGCAGATAGGAATGAAACAGACAGAAACAGGCTATCCCACTGAGAGCCATTATATGATGAAAGGAAGGAACCACCATGCATTTTGTTGATGAAAGCGATCGCTTCCTCACCACGGCCGAATGCGGATTTGGCCGCCGCGGCAGCTATTTCGAGATTGCCTCCAACGGCACCGATCACTATGGCCGGGCTTATGCCACGCTGAGAACCAATCATGCCGCGGCAGCCCTGGCCCACACCCACACGCTGTTTAACCTCTTTCCCCTCTATGAGGGTGAGCGCGTGCCCTATGCCGTCATCATGAAGCCGACCGAGCTGATTCTCCGCACGCTCTATGGCGATGTGCGCATCTGTATCGCCGAGCCAAAGCTGATCCTTTTCCAGGGCGAAAACGGACTGGGTCTGCGTCTGGCCTCGTCCACCGACCGGTTTGATCGCGTGACCAAGCCCCGTGGGAAAGACGGCTGGGAGACGGTCTTCCCCCAGACCATGACTACGGTGACGCACTCCATCGTTGGCACCTGCCAGGTTCACGCCCCCTGGAACTGGGACGAGCTGCGCTGCGACCGCAGCTGGATCGACCTGCTGCCCGACGAGCAGGGCTGCATGCTGGCCAGCCTGGAGGAATTCAGCCACTCGGGCTATGTCCGCGAGCACTATCCCACCTATGAAGAGGGCCTGGCGGCCGTGACGGCCGACTGGGAGACCTTCCGCGACAACATCCCGGCCCTGCCCGGCGAATATGACACCCTGCGCGAAAAGGCAGCCTGGAACCTCTGGTCCTTCCTGGTCAGCCCCTCCGGCCAGCTCAAGCGCGAGATGCTCTATATGACCAAGGACGGCCCCACCTCGCAGTGGCAGCTCACCTTCCAGGCAGTGGCCTTTGCCAACAACACCCGCGCCGCCTGGGATCAGATGCTGGTTCCCTTTGACCACCAGTCTGAAACCGGCCAGCTGCCCGACTTCTATGACGAGTGCCACGGCGCGTTTCTCACCATCCGCCCGCCCATCCACGGCTGGGCGCTGAAGCTGATGAAGCAGCTGGGCTATTATCAGAACGTCCCGCAGGAGGAAATTGCCGCGTTCTATCCCAAGCTGGCGGCCTGGGCCGACTGGTTCGGCAAATACCGCACCGACGGCGTGGACGGCCTGCCGCACTATGAGCACAGCGACGAATCCGGCATGGAGGACGGCTCCACCTTCCGCGTAAGCAACGACATGGTCACGCCTGACCTGCCGGCCTATCTGGTGCTGCTGTTCGAGGAGCTGGGTGAGATGTCCCAGCAGCTGGGCATGGACCCGTCGGTGAAGACTATGTGGTATGACAAGGCTGCCGCGATGCAGGCGCGCCTGATCGACAAGCTCTGGGACGGCGAAAAGTTTGTCTCCCACACCCTCGACGGCCGCCCCATTGAAAAGGACTACGGCATCCTGGGCTATATCCCCGTGATTCTGGGCCGCCGCCTGCCCGAGGCAATTCTGCAGAAGCTGATTGCCGACCTGAAGATCGAGGGCTATGTCCTCAGCGACTATGGCTTTGACAAGGAGAAGATGACCGCCCGCGACCTGTGCGACGTGGGACATAACAGCGTCCGCGGCTTCATCTATCATCCGTTCAACGTCGTGCTCATCTCCGGGCTGTATAACTGCGGCGAGCAGGACTTTGCCCGCGAGGTGGCCCGGCGCTACTGCGGCGCGATGCTCTCGGTGAACAACCTGGCCGGCTGGATCAACTCCCTCACCGGGCCGGAGTGCGGCTCGTGGGTGTCGTGGACGGCGGGCGCATATATCCTCATCGCCCGGTTCGCCGGCTGAGCAGGACAGCCTCCCTGAAAATCAGAAACCAACGCGGCCCGCTCCCTTTTGGGGGCGGGCCGCGTGCCGTACCGGGGCAGAGACTCAGTAGAAAAGATCCTCGAACAGATCCAGCTCGGGGTGGTCCGTCTCAATCTGATCCATTGCTTCCAGCGCCGACCAGGCCAGGTTGAGCAGCGCCTCGCCGGACATCGAAAGCACGGACACGGGCGCTTCGACGGTGTAGCTCTGCGCAAACGGCATGATGGCATACTCGATGGCGCCGCGCAGGGCATCCGACTCGCTGCCGCCGCTGCGGGTATACAGCGCCGCATCGTCCAGCGCAATGCGGAGCGTCTGCTTGTCCGACTCGATCCGCCCGGAGAGGTCCAGACAGACGCGGTCATAGTCGTCGCCGGCCTCGGCGCGCAGCGAATAGTTGCTGCCGCTTTCAGACGGGGCATAGCGGGTGAGGAAGCTGCCGTCGATGGAGTCGCTTCGGAAAACGGTCTCGTCGGTGTAAACGCCGTCCGCAAGGACGTGGCTGCCGCTGGAGGCCAGGAAGAACACCTCTTCGTCATAGTTGGTCACCGTCAGGCTCAGGTCGTCCGCATAGTGCCGGCCGCCGCCCAGACGCAGCTGCACGGACAGCTCGCTGAAGTCGCCCTTGCCGGACCAGTCAACCCCCACCACATAGCCGCCGGAGACATAAACCGTCAGCTTGATCGGCTTGCGTTCGGCACGCAGAGTCTCCAGCGCAAAGTCAAGGCTGCGGCTTGTGCTGCCATAGGCAGCCGGCGAACCATAGCCGCCGGCCAGATCCTCTGCCGGCATGCCCGCCGCTTCCATCATATCGCGCAGGTTGTCTGCGTCAGAGATTTCGTAGCCCGGGCCGTACCAGGCCTCCAACAGGTCGGCGAGGGCGTCAGTGGGGATGCGCACCAGATATTCCGCGCAGGAAAGGCGGGTTCCATTCACGCGCAGCGACTGCTTGCCCTTTTTCGCCACTTCGATGGCGCGGGAGAAGTCCTTCAACGCCGCGGGGTCCGCGCTGTCCGGCTTCAGATAGTCGGCATACAGCTCGAAGATGTTGAAGCTGAGCCTGCTCAGCTGCCCGTCGGGGTCGAGATTCAGCGGGCTGGCGGCAATGTCCTCGCCCAGGGTTCTGGTGTTTGCGCCATAGAAGACGTCGCCGAACAGCGTGGGCGAGGCGGCGAACAGCGTGTCGCCGTCGGCGCCCAGGCGCAGCGAGAGCAGCGTCTCGTCCCCGCTGAGCAGCGCGGCGTCAACGCCGAAGAACTCGCCCGGCATGTCCGCGTCGATCCGCAGCTGTGCGCCAAGGCGGCACGGCAGCGGCACGGTGGGCAGCTGGGACACGCTGACCGACAGCGTCTGGCTGAAGGCCTGCTCCTTGACCAGCGCCGCATAGTCCAGCGCGATCAGCTCCTGCGCGGCGGAGGAATAGGCCTTTGCACTTTTGGCTGCCGCCATGACAAGGCGGTTTTTCGGCGTGAAGAGGAGCTTGTACGCCGCGGCGCCCAGGGCCAGCACCAGCACCAGCACGGCGGCCAGAATGAGCAGGCCCTTGCGGGATTTTCTGGGTGCTG
>CACXCV010000221.1 GCA_902766215.1 Oscillospiraceae bacterium | reverse complement strand
GGATGTGTTCCATCCCCATGGCGATGATGCCGCGGACATGTTCGTCCGCCAGCGAATAGATGATCTGCCGACCATCCCGCGGATTTTTCACCAGCTTGGCCTGCTTGAGGATGCGCAGCTGGTGGGACACGGCGCTCTGGCTCAGCTGCAGCAGCTCGGCCAGGTCGCAGACGCACAGCTCCTGCTGAGACAGCGTGCAGAGAATCCGCACGCGGGAGGAGTCGCCAAAGACCTTGTACAGCTCGGCCAGCTCCGCCATGTCGTCCTCATCCGGCAGGTGAACCTTTTGCAGCATGGAGGGGTGCAGCTCGGTGACCTCGCAGCACTCGGCATGTTCTTTTTCATGATCTCGCATGGGATCGCCCCGCTTTCATTTCGATATATGATCATCTGCTCATATGTTAGTACATTCATATGTAGTTGTCAAGCCATGCCCGCACAAATTTTTTCTCGCCGGCATAGAATGCAGAAAACCGGAAAGGCGGCGAGTCTATGCCCTTTTTATACCTCAGCCCCTCCACGCAGGAGGCCAACGAATATGTCACTGGCGGCTCGGAGGAATACTGGATGAACCAGCTGGCGGATCAGATGGTGCCCTGGCTGGAGACCTCGGGCGTCAATGTAACCCGCAACAGCCCCGCCATGACCGCAGCCAGCTCGATCCGCGCCAGCAACGCCGGCAACTATGATTTTCATCTGGCGCTGCACTCCAATGCCGCACCGCCGAACCGCTATGGGCAGGTGCGGGGCACCGACGTGTATTACTATCCCGGCAGCACCGACGGGCTGCGCATGGCGGAGATCATTGCCGACAACCTGCGCCAGATTTATCCCCTGCCCCAGCGGGTGCGCACCGTGGCCACCACCGGCATCGGTGAGGTGCGGCTCACCCGCGCGCCCTCGGTGCTGCTGGAGCTGGCCTATCACGACAACACTGCCGACGCCAACTGGATCACCGGCAACCTGCCCGCCATTGCCCGTTCACTGGCCGAATCGGTCACAGAGTATTTCGGTCTGCCGCTGGTTGCACCCCAGACGCCGCGCCCCGGCACGGTGCAGCTGGGCTATGGCAGTCTGAATCTGCGCACAGCGCCCAGCACCGGCGCGGCGATCTACCGGCAGATTCCCAACGGCGCAACGGTGGAGATTCTGGGGCAGTACGACGGCTGGTTCACCGTGCGCTATGGCGGCGTGATCGGCTATACCCGCTCCGAATTCATCACCGCCGCCTGAGGGCCGGTATGAAGCCCGTGCAAGGCGGGTATCCTATGGGTAACAGTTACCAGAGGAGGCAGACATCATGGACTTTTTGCAATCGGAAACCCTGCTCAACCTGGCCCGGGCCTTTGCCGGCGAGTCGCAGGCCCGCAGCCGCTATACCATCTATGCCGCCGCGGCGCGGAAGGAGGGCCACGAGCTGCTGGCCCGCCTGTTTGAGGACACGGCCCACAACGAGCTGGAGCACGCCGAGCAGTTCTTTGCCCTGATCAGCCAGCTGTCCCGCCAGGCGCCGGTCAATCTGCGCATTGACGCAGGCTATCCCTTCCCCCTGGGCGACACAGCGGCCAATCTCGCCTATGCCGCCGAGGGCGAGCATGCCGAGCATGCCGAGGTCTACCCCGCCTTTGCCCGCACCGCCCGGGCGGAGGGCTTTCATGCCGCCGCCGCCAAGCTGGAGCTGATTGCCGCCGTGGAGCTGACGCACCAGACGCGCTTTCTCCACGCGCAGCAGGCTCTCACCACCGGCACGCTGTATCACAGCGACACGCCGGTGATCTGGCGCTGCGTCAACTGCGGACACATTCACCTGGCAGCCGACCCGTGGACGGTCTGCCCCATCTGCGGCAAGGACCGCGGCTGGGCGGAAAAAAGGCCCCACTGGGATCAGACCGGCCCGGCGCAGCACTGATTATTTCCTCTTCATTTCCGGCCAAGGTCGAAAACACGCCGAGCTTTTGAATATAAAGAACCCCCTCTGCGGGCAGAGCCTGCAGAGGGGGTTATAAATTGAATTAATAGAACTTCCGCTTGTTCTTGCGGGCAGCCTCGGACTTCTGCTTCCGCTTCAGGCTGGGGCTGACGTAGTGCTCTCTCTTTTTCACCTCGGCGATGACACCGGCTTTAGCGCAGTTTCTCTTAAAACGCTTGAGCGCACTCTCCAGGGATTCGTTCTCTTTGACATGGACTTCCGACATAATGTTTCCCTCCCTCCGACGCGCTGATTGGCGCTTCTGGGTGCGCGGAACAATGTTCCGATCGTAACCACCATGAATTATACCGCCGATTTGCCCATTTGTCAAGGGTGTGTGCAGCGGATGTTATGCTTTCTGCCCTTTGGCAGCGCTCACTGCGCAACAGGGGGCGTCATGCGCAGGGTATAGTCCTTCACGGTGATT
>CACXCV010000220.1 GCA_902766215.1 Oscillospiraceae bacterium | reverse complement strand
CCCACCGAGGGCGCGGCGCTGGCCATTTCGGTCATCGAGTTCTGCCGCAGGATGGGCGCGAAAATCGCCGCTACCACCCACTATGCCGAGCTGAAGGTTTATGGCATGAAAACCGACCGGGTGACTAATGCCTCCTGCGAATTCGACGTGGAGACGCTCCGCCCGACCTATCGCCTGCTGGTGGGCGTGCCGGGCAAGTCCAACGCCTTCAACATTTCGCGCCGGCTGGGCCTGCCCGAGGAGATTATCAAAAGCGCCCGCGACCTGGTCAACGAGTCCGACCTCAACTTTGAGGACGTGATGGACCAGCTGGAGCAGCAGCGCCAGGCCATGGAACAGGCCCGGCGCGAGGCCGAGCGCCTGCGCCTGGAAACCGAGCAGCAAAAGCAGCAGTCCGACCGCTATTATGCCGAGATCAAGCGCGAACGGGAAAAGGCTGTGCAGAAGGCCCGGGCCGAGGCGCAGTCCATCATCGAAACAGCCCGCCTGACGGCCAACCGCACCTTTGAAGAGCTGAAGCAGATGCGCCGGCAGCTGCAGGAGAACCTTGACGTGCAGAGCCTCAATGCCCAACAGACCGCGCTGCGCCGCAGTCTCAACGAGGCGGAGGATCAGCTGGGAGAAAAGCGGGCGCCCGCCGAGCGGCCCAAGCCAACCCGCGAGATTGTCGCCGGCGACACGGTGGAGCTGATCAAACTGGGGTCAAAGGCCACGGTGCTGGCCGTGAACAAGGACGGCTCGCTGCAGCTGCAGGCCGGCATCATGAAGGTAACCGCCCAGAAAGACGAGGTCTATCTGCTGGAAAACGAGAGCCAGAGCGTGAAAAAGTTTATCGAGCGCACCACGCGCGAGCTGCGGGCCGCGCCTGCGGCGTCGGAGCTGGATCTGCGCGGCATGACCACCGACGAGGCTATTCAGGCTATGGACATCTTTTTGGACAACGCCATTCTGGGCAACCTGGCCTCGGTGCGCATCATCCACGGCAAGGGCACCGGGGCGCTGCGCAAGGCGGTGCAGGCGGCGCTGCGCCGCCGGAAGGACATCGTCGGCTTCCGCCTGGGCGTGTACGGCGAGGGCGAGGATGGCGTGACGGTTGTGCAGATTTCAGAATGAATCAAACGCGAGTCAAAGCAAAAGAGGTTTTTTGCTGAATTTTCGTGCATTCTGCCATTCCTGAAATCGGAAAAACAATTGACGAATCCGGGCCGGTCTGTTATAGTATTGCGTAGACTATATGTTTTGTTTGGATAAAAGGAGTGACCGTTCATGTACAGCAAGACGGCAGCTTTGAAGAACCCCGTCGGTCTTCATGCACGCCCTGCAACGTTCTTCATTCAAAAGGCAAACGAATTCAAGTCGAATATCTGGGTGGAGAAGGATGAGCGTCGTGTGAACGCCAAGAGCCTGCTGGGCGTACTGTCCATGGGGATCACACGCGACATGGAAATTGACATTATCGCCAGCGGCAGCGATGAGACCGAGGCGGTCGAGGCGCTGGTTGCCCTGATTTCTAACCCGTCTGAAGATTAAAACATGCACCCTGCAAACGGGCTGTTCGGTCGAACAGCCCGTTTGTCGTTCTGTTTTTCGCAAAGGAGGCGCAGCATGCCGGTATCCCAGCTGATCCGCGACAAGGTCGCGTCCCTGCCGCTTTCGCCCGGCGTGTATCTGATGAAGGATCAGAGCGGCAAGGTCATCTATGTCGGCAAGGCCAAGCACCTGAAAAACCGTGTCAGCAGCTATTTCCTCGACCTGGCCAACCACACGCCCAAGACGCGGATGCTGGTCAGCCAGATTGCCGATTTCGACGTGATCATGGCGGCCACGGAGTTCGAGGCGCTGGTGCTGGAGTGCTCGCTGATCAAGCAGTATATGCCCAAGTACAACATCCTGCTGAAGGATGACAAGGGCTATCCCTTCATCCGCGTGGACATGGAGGAGGACTATCCCACCTTTTCCCTGGCCAACCGCGCCGACGAGGACCGGGTCAACTATTATGGCCCCTACGGCGGCCGCGCGGTTACGCAGAACGCCATCGACACCGTGAAAAAAACGCTGAAGCTGCCCGGCTGCGCCAAAAAGTTCCCCCGCGACATCCGGAAGGAGCGCCCGTGCCTGAACTATCAGATGGGCCTGTGCGACGGCTGGTGCCGCGGCGTGCCGGGGCGGGAGGAATACCGCGCCCGGATGGAGCAGGCCTGCCTGATTCTGGGCGGCAAGTATAAGCAGGTGGCTTCCCAGCTGCATGAGCAGATGGAACAGGCGGCCGAGCAGCTGCGCTTTGAGCAGGCGGCAGACCTGCGTGACCGGCTGCAGGCCATCGAGCGCCTGGGCCAGCGGCAGCTGGTGGTGGCCGGCGCGCTGGCAGACACGGACGTCATCGGCTATGCGGCCCAGACGCGCAGCGTGTTCACCGTGCTGCATTTTCTTGACGGCAGCCTGGTGGACAAAGAGATGGAGGTTGTCGAGGGGCAGGCCGACGCCAGCCGCAGCGAGGCCATCTCCAGTCTGATCAAGCAGTATTATCTCCGCCGGGGCGCGGCGCCCAGGGTGATTTTTCTCCCGTGCGAGATAGAAGACGCCGAGCCGTTTGAAGAGCTGCTGCTGCAGCAGCTGGGCCGGAAAACCCGCATCCGCGTGCCCCAGCGGGGCGACAACGTGCGCCTGGTGGAGTTGGCGGACAAAAACGCCCGCGAAGAGCTCGAGCGCATCACCACCCGCGAGGAGTATATCAGCAAAACCCTGCTGCTGCTGCAGCAGATGCTGCACCTGCCCGCGCCGCCGCTGCGGATCGAATCCTATGACATTTCCAACACCGCGGGGACGGAGATTGTCTCCTCGATGGTGGTGTTTCAGAACGGACAGCCGCTCAAGCGCGACTATAAGCGCTTTAAGATGCGCGACATGGAGGGGCAGGACGACTATGCTTCCATGAGTCAGACGCTGACGCGCCGTTTAACCCACCTGAAAGCGGGGGATGATGGCTTTAACCAGCGGCCGGACGTGCTGCTGATCGACGGCGGCGTGACCCATGCGGCCGTGGCCGAGTCGGTGCTGCAGAAGCTGCAGCTGTCGATCCCGGCCTTTGGCATGGTGAAGGACGACCGCCACCGCACCCGCGCACTGGTGACGGCCGCGGGCGCGGAGATCAGCATCCAGCAGGTCCCGGCGGTGTTTGCGCTCATCGGACGCATTCAGGAGGAGACGCACCGGTTTGCCATCGAGTACCACCGCAAGCTGCGCAGCAAGGCGGTCAAGCGCTCGGTGCTGGACGAGATTCCCGGTATCGGGCCAAAGCGCCGCGAGCAGCTGCTGAAGCAGTTTAAGAGCATCCGGCAGCTGCGCGAAGCCACGCCGGACGAGCTGCAGCGCGTTCTGCCGCGCGACGCCGCGCAGGCAGTTTATCAATATTTTCATGGAAAGGCGGAGACATCATGCGAGTGATTACCGGAACCTGCAGGGGACTGCGGCTGAAAACCCTGGACGGTCTGACCACACGGCCCACGGCCGACCGGGTGAAGGAGGGCATGTTCAGCGCCATCCAGTTTGAGATTGAGGGGCGCAAGGCGCTGGATCTGTTTGCCGGCTCGGGCCAGTTGGGGATCGAGGCGCTCAGCCGCGGCGCGGCGCACGCGGTGTTTATCGACGCCTCGGCCGAGGCGGTGCGCGTGGTGAAGGAAAACCTGCAGCACACCCGCCTGACGCAGACCAGCACGCTGCTGCAGTGCGATTCGCTGGTCTATCTCGACCGCTGCCGCGAAAAGTTTGACCTGGTTTTTCTGGATCCGCCCTATGAGAGCGGATTGCTGAATGCTTCGCTGAAAAAAATATCGGAAATTGACATTTTATCAGAAAGTGGTATAATCATCTGTGAATATGCCATGACGCTGCCGCCCACGATTCCCGAGAGGCTGCGCGTCGAGCGCGAATACCGCTATGGCAGGATTGGCGTGGCGCTGCTGCGCCGCAAGGAGAAACGCACAGAATGAAAGTTGCAGTCTATCCCGGCAGCTTTGACCCCATTACGCTGGGGCACCTGAATGTGATCGAGCGGGCGGCCAAGCTGTTTGACCAGGTGATTGTCTGTGTGATGGTCAATTCGCAAAAGCATTATATGTT
>CACXCV010000219.1 GCA_902766215.1 Oscillospiraceae bacterium | reverse complement strand
GTGTACTCCAGCCAGGCCTCGGTCAGCGCGTCCTTGTCGATCAGGTTGTCGCCGGCCTTCTTGGTGATGACTTCCTTGGTGGTGGGATCGGTCCACTCGGGGATCTCGGCCTCCACCTGGCTGGGAACGTTTATGGCCATCGGACCGCTGGTCAGCACGGCGTTGCCGCCAAACTTGGCTGCTTTGTCGATAGCAAGCACCTTGAAGCCCTGCTCGGCAGAGCTGATGGCGGAGGCCATGCCGGAGCCGCCCAGGCCAACCACCAGCACGTCGGTGGTGATCTCTTCGGTCTCATCGGACTGGGGAATGCTGCGATAGAACGCCGCCACGTCGGATGCGTCGCCGCCGTTTGCGGTGATGGCTTCAACCACAGCCGCCTCGACGGCCTGGCGCACGCCGTTGCTGGTGGCCGTCGCGCCGCAGACCGCATCCACGGACACGGACTGGTACTCGATCATGCGGGGGATCAGGGTGTCCACCACGGTTTGCACAAAGGCCTTGGTGTCCGAAATGTTCTCCTGATCCACGGTGATGGACTCGATGCGGTCCTCGCTGACCGTCACGCTGACGCTGACGGGTTCGCTGATGCGGAAGCCGATGCCCTTGCCCTCGTAGGTGCCGGGAGCCATGGCGGCCGCGTATTCGCGGGTGACGCCGCTGGCCTCGTCGATGCACTCCTGCGCCGCCAGCTTGATGGCCTTGCTGGTAAAGGAAGCGCCGGAAATAAGGTCCACGTCGGCGCTCTGGGCGTCGAGGATCGCCTGGGGCAGTTTTTCGATGGCCACGCTGCCGACGCCGTCGGTCTCCTGCGCGCCTTCGATCTGTACGTCGATGATGCCGCTGTCGTCAAAGCTCATGGTCACCGTGACATCGCCGCCGAAGCCCGCGGCGGACGCCTCGTAGGTGCCTGCCTGGTAGGCCGGCGCGGTCTCCGCGATTGCGCAGGACGTGAGCATGATGAGCGCAAGCGCGATGCCAAGAATTCTCCTTGCCATGTCTTTCCTTCCTCTCTACTGGTCGATAGATTTCGAGGGGGTGCACGTGCATCCCCTCATCAGTATAGCAATCATGGAAAGAAAAGACAAACGGTTTATTCTGTTTGCGTCATCAATAAAAGTGATACCAAATCCCTGACGCGTTCCGCGGTTTCACTGTTTTTGTGCCACAGGCAGACGGTGGTGGAGACCGGACGATCCGACATTGGTCGGTATACGATGCCCGGGTGGGGCCGCGCCGCGCTGCGCACGCACATGGAGACGCCGTAGCCCGCCGCGACCAGCGCTTCGATGCAGTTCTGGGAGCTGGTGTAGGCATAGACGGAGGTATCGATGCCGCTGTCCTGGATGTCGCGCACAAGCTGCTTCTTGTCGTCACCGGTGAAAAGGATCTGGGGGATGCCGCTAAGGTCCCGCATGCACAAGGTTTGAAGCGCGCAGAGCGGATGGCTGGCGGGCAGAACAGCGTAAACCGGCTCGTCACAGATAATCCGGGAATCCGCCCAGTCCAGCGAGCTGAAGCCGGGCTGGAACAGCGCGAACATGCAGTCGATCTGCCCCTCCCGCAATTCGCCCAGCAGCGATTGGAACATGCCGCTCTTGAGCAGCACCCGGGTGTGGGGATGATCGATGCGGAAGCGGGAAAGCGCCGCGGGAAGTTCTTCCCGGAGCAAGTTGCCGTGACAGCCGATACGCAACACGTTGACGTAGCTGTGCTTTGCCCGGCGCACGATGTCCTGGGCGATCTCCGCCTGGTCCAGCAACCTGCGCGCTTCCCGGGCCATGGCCTCGCCCTCAGGCGTCAGCCTGAGGCCCCGGTTGGTGCGCTCGAACAGCGAAACCCCGAGTTCACGTTCCAGGGCGGCCATCTGCTGGCTCATGGCAGATTGCACGATACAGCATTCCTGGGCGGCCCTGGTGAAGTTGAGGTGCTTCGCCGCGGCGATGAAGTATTCCAGCTGCTTGAGTTCCATGGCTATACACAGCCTTTCTGCGAAAGGCACCGAAGGGGTTATGAAACGGTGCGCAATCGCGGGTCGATATTGT
>CACXCV010000218.1 GCA_902766215.1 Oscillospiraceae bacterium | reverse complement strand
GGCGTGCCGGGTATCCGCAGCACCTTCGGCACGGGAACAGAGCTGTTAAACAGTCTGCGGCTGATGTATTCACGCCTTGCAAACCACTGCTGCCCCAACGGGCATTATCTGGCGCCGTCGCTGCTGGTCGCTGCCGGGAAAGAGCTGATCTGCCCGGCGTGCGGCGTGCATTTTTATGCGCCGTCTGCCGAGGAGCTGGCGTTCAACTCGCAGGGCGCCTGTCAAAAATGCGGCGGCACGGGCATTGTCCGTACCGTTGATCTCGACACGCTGGTGCCAGACGATTCGCTGACCATCGACGGCGGCGCGGTTGCCCCATGGAACAGCCTGATGTGGTCACTGATGACGGACATCTGCCGCGCCATGGGCGTGCGGACGGATGTGCCGTTCCGCGATCTGACTGAACAGGAAAAGGAGATTGTCTATCACGGTCCTGCCGAGAAAAAGCACATCTTCTACCATAACAAAAACTCAAATCAAGCCGGAGCGCTGGATTTTACCTATTTCAACGCCGTCTACACCGTGGAAAACGCCCTTGCCAAAGTCAAGGACGAAAAGGGCATGAAGCGGGTAGAAAAGTTTTTAAAGGAAGATATTTGCCCGGATTGCCATGGTACGCGCCTGTCCACCGCCGCTCGTGCGCCGAAGCTGCGGGGCATTTCGTTGGATGAAGCCTGCGCCATGACGCTATCCGAACTGGTTTCTTGGGTACAGGGCGTTCCCGGCAGCCTGCCGGAAGAAATGCGCCCGATGGCAGAGAGCATCTGCGACGCTTTTCTCCGCACCGCTAAGCGGCTGATGGATTTGGGACTGGGCTACCTGACCTTAGACCGTTCTGCGTCCACGCTCTCCACCGGTGAGCGGCAGCGGATGCAGTTGGCCCGCGCTGTCCGCAACCGCACCACCGGCGTCCTCTATGTGCTGGACGAGCCATCCATCGGTCTGCACCCGTCCAACATCGTGGGGCTGACCGGGGTCATGCACGATCTGGTGGCCGACGGCAACTCTGTCATTCTGGTGGATCACGACACGCAGATTTTGAAAGAAGCCGACTGGATCGTAGAAATGGGGCCGGAAGCGGGCGCAAAAGGCGGCCATGTGATCGCACAGGGAACGATTTCCTCCATTGAGGAAAACCCGGCTTCGCAAATTGGGCCGTTCCTCTCCGGCACAGCCGAAACAAAGCTGCGTACTTGCGCCGCAAAGGAAGAACTGTTTGCAAACGGCGCCATTCATCTTTCTACTAATTCCATTCATACAGTCAAGCCGTTAGAGGTGGACATTCCGAAAGGGCGGCTCACTGTCGTCACCGGCGTGTCCGGCTCCGGCAAGACCACGATGGTGCTGGAAAGTCTTGTCCCGGCGCTGGATGCAAACAGCAGCGGCAGCGCCCTGCCGGAGCATATTCGGTCTGTCCGGGCAGAGGGCATCCAGCACATCAAGCTCATTGACGCCACGCCCATCGGGATCAATGTCCGCTCGACCGTTGCCACCTATGCAGGCGTTCACGACGAGCTGCGAAAGCTGTATGCAAAATCTGCCGACGCGAAGGAAAAAGGGTATAAGGCAAGCGACTTTTCCTATAACACCGGCTCACTTCGCTGCCCCGGCTGCGACGGCACCGGTGTAGTCAGTCTGGATGTGCAGTTCCTGCCGGATGTGAACATTCCCTGCCCGGACTGCCGTGGTTCCCGCTATGCAAGGGCAGCCTATGATGCAACGCTCACGAATAAGGCGGGCAAATGCGCTTCTTTGCCGGAATTGATGGACATGGATGTAAACTCCGCGATCGACTTTTGCTGTGATTGTAAAACCGTCAGCCAGCGGCTGAATATTCTGAAACAGCTCGGTCTCGGCTATCTGACACTGGGCGAGGAAACGCCCAGTTTATCCGGCGGCGAAGCACAGCGGCTCAAACTGGCCAGTGAGATCGGCAGGACACAAGAGGATTCCGTTTTCGTGTTTGACGAACCGTCCATCGGCCTGCACCCGTTGGATGTACGGGTTCTGCTGGGCGTGTTTCAGTCACTTACTGACAATGGTGCAACCGTGATCGTGATTGAGCATGATCTGGACGTCATCCGCAACGCAGACTTTGTGATCGACATGGGCCCCGGCGGCGGGGATGCCGGCGGCTGGATCGTCGCCAGCGGAACCCCGCAGGAGATTCAAACCAACCGGAACAGCATAACCGGCAGATATCTGTAAAACCCTCTGCCAACGCGCTTTGCGGTTGGGCGTTTTACCCTATTGATAACCAGAGAAGGCGCTTTCACATATGTGAAAGCGCCTTCTCTGCGTTTATAAAAGCGCATTTTTGAAACCAGTTGTCTGCATTTTGCAGATACTCGTCCCGCACCAGCCGGAACGCCGCGCCGATTCGCCGCAGAGCACAGGTATGCAGCAGCTCCCCGCAAAAGCAGCCGCTCATACTGGTGCGCCGCTTTCTCCCATTGAATCAAACAGCGTAAGCTGTGCCGTCAGATAGGATTCCTGCTTTGCCTCTATCACATGATCGTTCGGTTGAAGATTGCCGATCAGCAGCGGTGACTCAGGGTCGTGCTTCCGCAGATTCTGTGCAACGGTTTTTCGGTCATAGTTGGCATAACAGTACACACAGCCGTGCGGGCAGCTATTGTACATGCCGATATCTGCTCCAAGCAGGCAATCGCATGCGGCGCGGGGAGACTTTCTTGCTTTCGGTATGGCAAAATGGCATCCCGCTGCCGCCTCCAGCACACGTTTTGTCATGCATCCCGAAACATCCGCGCCATATTTGGCAAGCGCCGGATTTTCACAGCAAGTCCGGATCGAAATATGATATTCCTGCCCGATTTTTACGAATTCACGGATAAGCAGTTCCTGCTCGCCGGCGCCGACTGCTGTAACCTGCGGGAAATTTCGTTTCGTTTTCTCATACAAGTCGATAAAACTGACTACGCAGGAGCTGATATAGCCGCAAAGCCGCTCAGCCATGCTTTGAAATGCGCGTATGTGATATGCTGCTGAATATTTTTCCGTAATGAAAACCGGATCATAGCGCCACCCGACTCTGTTTTGCCCGACCATCGCGGAGAGTTCTTTCACCGCATCAAGGACATCCGGCTTGTGCGGCACATTGGGTTCAATTTCTTTGCCGTATGGCGTCACAGTAACAAACCAAAACTGCCGGAAAGCACAAAGCTCGGGTAAGCGCGCAAGCATCGGCCTTGGGTTTTTCGTGCAGAAGCACAGCACGTCCACAACCTCCGGGTCAAGGCGATACTTCAAAACCTGCTCCGGACGGTACGGATTGCGTGTCATGACATAGCCGGCCCTGATCCGATTGCAGAACCAGTCGCTGTAATAGGCCGGTATATCCGTCCGGCAGCCGGTGTTCAGCATCATAGTGCCTTTTCTCCTTCTTTCTTTTGCACGTGCGGATAGAGAGGCGGCGAGGAAGTACGCACCCCGCCCGCCCCAGCGCATCATGTCAGCAGCCCGGCTCCTGGGCGCGCCCTCCAGAGGATTATACTACACAGAATGGGACGGCGGAAGATACTTTCACAACCGCAGCAGGCGATGGGTCCGGTCGCCGTTGTGCTCTTTCTTTGCAATACTCGCCGGCAGGAGGCTGGTCCTCTGCAAAGCCGGCCCGCTCTTTCAGCACAAGGCCAGGAGGGTTATTCCCCCTCCTGGCCTTGCATCCATCAGGATCCCTTATACTTACGGCGCGTTGCGATTCCCCCACGCAAATGCCGCTCTGCCTTGTTCCGCTCGAGAATCACCTTTACCTCAGCATACAGCCCCGGATTCGCCCGCTCCAGCCGCTCACTCAGGTCTTTATGTACAGTAGACTTGGATACCCCAAACTGTTTTGCTGCCGCGCGGATTGTCGCGTTGTTCTCTATCATGTATACAGCCAGTTCGCAGGCTCGTTTCTCCATGTTGTCTTCCAAGGCCAACACTCCCTGCACATTTTATAGGACAGTCTATGTGGATTCTCCCCGTGCTATGACGGCGCCGGTTGATTATTCCCTCCTTTTGTTTTCCGCTTTTGTGCATCATGTAAAAACAGCAGTTGCAAACCGCGCTTATATTGAGTAAAATAGCTGTAGTATTTTTCTCTGCTGCAAATCAAACCAGATAAAACATCGAAACGGAGGATTTCACCATGCAAATGAAAACCGACCTGCTGAAGGAATTTGTCGCCGGCGTGGCCGAGCAGAAGCTGGGTGTGCGCGGCATTGTCGTCCGCCAGCACGGCGAAATTCTTGACCAGCACGACCTTGTCGAGCCGGTCGAACGGATTCAGCTCTACTCCGCCAGCAAAACCTGGACCGCCATGGCCGTCGGTATTGCCATGCACGAGGGTCTGTTCAAACTGTCTGACCGCCTGCTGGATCTTATCGCCGACGAAATCGACTTTGAGCCGCTGCCAGGCTATGAAAAGCTGACGGTGGAACATCTGCTGACCATGAGCACCGGCCATGACGAGTGCCCCATCTTCAAAGCACAGCGCGAGCTGATGAGCAAAAACCCGCCCAAGCCCGGTGAGCGCGGCCACATGTCCGACCTGTGGTTCGATGCGTTTATGAAGACGCCCCTGACCTATGACCCCGACGAGCGCCACTTTGCCTACAACAACGGCACCAGCTACATGCTTTCGCTGATCGTCCAGAAGACCTCCGGCCAGACCCTGCTCGACTACCTGATTCCCCGTGTGTTTGCCCCTCTGGGGTTGGAAAACCTCGAATGGGACACCGACGCCAAAGGGCGTTCGCTGGGCGCCATCGGTCTGCACCTGACCACGGAAGAGCTGTCCCGCGGCGGCCATCTGCTGCTCAACCGGGGCATGTGGAACGGCCAGCAGCTTATCCCGGCCGACTATGTTGACGCCATGACGCGCAAGCAGGTGCCCAACGACTTTGGCGAGGGCGACCCCGAGGCCCGGCAAGGCTATGGCTATCAGATGTGGATGTGCACCTATCCGCAGGCATACCGCATGGACGGCATGTTCGCCCAGTTCAGCATCGGCATGCCCACGCTGGACGCCGTGGTGGCCATCACATCCCACGAGCCGACCCGCGGATCGGATATCCTGCGCCTGGTCTGGAGCTCAATCGCCCCTAAGCTGGAGCTGACAAAATAAATCCGTAATCCGTACCGACGCCGGAGGCGATACGCCTCCGGCTTTTTCATGCGCCGGGCAGCGTGATCAGCTCCGTCTCCGGATAATAGTGCGCCAGAATCTGCTTATAATCCGCCCCATCCATAGCCATCGCCTGGGCGCCGTACTGGCTCATGCCGACCCGGTGACCGCTGCCGTAAGTCGTGATACTGATCGTATCGCCCTTGGCCTGCAGAGTGAACAGCGTGGAGCGCAGGCCGAGGATTGCTCGGAGGCTGGCGCCAGAGAATTCTTCCTCGCCAATACGCACCTGCTTCACGCCGCCGCCGGATGTGTGTTCACACTCTCCCAACCAGGTTTCCGGCGGACCGGAAAGCCCCGCCTCCGGGCAGGCGGCAAGAATTGCTGCGCGAAAGTCCGCCGCCGTCCACTCTGTCCGGGTACAATAGCGCGGCGCATCCTCCTCCCCCGGGCTGTCCACCGGCACCAGATATGGTATATCTCCGCCCCAAACCTCTGCCGCCGCCTCGGTCCGTCCGCCGGAGCAGGAGAAAAACAGCGCCTCAATCAGTGCCCCATCATAGGTCAGCACCTGGCCGTCTGTGCGATCAATCGCGTCAAGCACGCGGACATACCACTGCTCGTACAGCGTATCCCCCAGCTTTTCTCTCGCCTGTTCCTCCGGCAGCCATGCCTGACAACAGGCGGCATCATCACAGAGGAACCCATCGTGCTTTCCCTGCTGCAGCTGGCGGAGCGTAAATGTCCGGGCCGCCACTGCCTGGGCCGCCACTGCCTCACTGTCAAAGGACGGCGGCAGTTCGCCCATCAGCACCCCTGCTAAATAGTCCCGCAATGGCAGCTGCCGTAATGCACCGTCCGACTCCAGTTGGACCAACTGCGCCTTGTCAAAGGCCAGGGTTTCTTCCTCCGTCTGCCCCTCCGCCGGTTCATCCTCCCGGACTGGCAGCGGCTCAGCCTCAACCGGTTCCGCCAACGCCGGCAGCTCGACCTTTCGGGCAACCACCCACAGCACCGCCGGCAGCAGCACTGCCATACATGCGGCCAAAAACCCCGCCCGCAGAATCCGTTTCATATGTGCGCCTCCATTTTTTGCAAGATTATTTATCACTTATGCAAATTCTTTACTGCGTCAGTTCCCTGTATTTTTAGAATTTCCTTGTGATTTTGATCTGATTTTCCGCCATGTTCGTCGTATTTGCTATTGACCTCCGCACATCTCTCTGTTATAATGAAATTCAACACACTAAAAGGTGGTGCAAGAAATGCCGGTTTATCATTCGGACGCGTCCATCCAACTTCTTCACACTCTATGCGAGGACTATGAAAAGAATACCGCCCTGAGCCAGGATCCACGAGAAAACCCGCACGTCAAGCGTGGGCTGCGCAACGCAGACGGAACTGGCGTCATGGTCGGTTATACACAGATTGGCAACGTGCGCGGCTACAGCATCATCGACGGAGAAACCGTCCCGATCAAAGGATCACTCACTTACCGCGGATACGAAATCGAAGACTTGATTGACGGTTTTTCCCGTGACGGCCGGTTCGGCTATGCTGAAATCCGCTATCTGCTGCTTTTCGGCTGTTTGCCCACGCCTGCCCAGTTGGCCCAGTTTGAAAGCCTGATGTCCGAGTTTACGTCTCTGCCGGATCAGTTTACCGAGGACATGATTCTCCGCGCACCCAGCTCGGACATCATGAATAAACTCGGCCGCGCCGTGCTGGCGCTGTATTCCTACGACCCCAACCCGGACGACGTCACGCTGGAAAACATGGTGCGCCAGTGTCTGGAGCTGATCTGCCGCTTCCCGGTGATCATCGCTCACGCTTACGCTGTCAAGCGGCACTATTATAACAACGAGTCGCTGTATCTCCACCGTGCGCAGCCGCATCTGTCCAGCGCAGAGAATTTTCTGCACTGCATGCGCCCCGACTCTCACTTTACCGATTTGGAAGCCAAGCTGCTGGACATCTGCCTGGTGCTGCACGCCGAACACGGCGGCGGCAACAACTCGACCTTTGCATGCCGGGTGCTGGCCTCCACCGGCACCGACACCTACAGCGCCATCGCCGCCGCTGTCGGCAGTCTGAAGGGACCAAAGCACGGCGGCGCTAACCGGCAGGTCATGCGCCAATTTGAGGAAATCTGTCAGGCCGTGTCCAATTGGGAGGACGACGGCCAGGTGGCGGACTATCTGCGGCGGCTCCTGAACAAAGAGGTGGGCGACGGCTCCGGCCTCATCTATGGCATGGGCCACGCGGTCTATACCCTGTCTGACCCGCGCACCGGCCTGCTGAAAAAGTACGCCTGGGAGCTGGCAGCGCAAAACCCGGAAATGGCCGCCCAGCTGCGCTTGATGGAGCGGGTCGAGCGCCTGGCGCCCGAGGTGTTCGCCTCGGTCACCGGCAAGGCCAAGGTCATGTGCGCCAATGTGGATATGTATTCCGGTCTGGTTTATCGGATGCTGCGCATCTCGCCCGAGCTGTTCACGCCGGTTTTTGCCGCGGCGCGCGTGGCCGGCTGGTGTGCGCACCGGATTGAAGAGCAGCTGACCGGCGGCCGCCTGATTCGCCCCGCCTATAAGGCCGTGGTCAAGCCGCAGAGTTATGTACCGCTGGCGGAGCGGTAATACGTTCTTTCCATTGACAAATCTGTCTAGGACATGGTATGATGTCTTTAGAACTCGAATCCGGTTCTGCCGACGTTATGCCGGTATACAAGGAGGTTTTTCAAATGGTTCAAGTCATCATGGGTCTGAAAGGCTCCGGTAAAACCAAGCTTCTCATCGACTCAATCAACACCGCCGTCAAAAACGAGACCGGCAGCACGGTCTGCATTGAAAAAGGCAACAAGCTGATGTTTGGCGTTGACTATCGCGTTCGCCTGATCGAAGCGAGCGACTACGAGATTAACAGCTTTGACGTTCTGAAGGGCTTTATCTGCGGCCTGCACGCCGGCAACTTTGATATCACCCACATTTTTGTCGACAGCCTGTACAAAATTGTCGGCAACGAAGATCCTGCAGACGCTGAGTCGTTCCTCAGCTGGTGCGATGCCTTTGGCGTTGCCAACCACATTGATTTCACCATCACCATCTCGGCCGATATCAACACGGCAACCGACGGGATCAAAAAATACATGCAGGCATAACTTGCCCCTCCGCCTGCCGCAGGCTATGCACTGCGGCAGGCTTTTTCTTTTGGATCGTCTGCCGCACATTTCACTTGTTTCATCCGTCCCAATATGCTATGATAGCGGAAGACTACATCTGTGAAAGGAGCTGCTCTGAAATGAAAAAACCTCTTTTGTTTCAAGGCGTCGCAACCGCACTGGTCACGCCGACCAACGCCGACGGAGTAGACTACGCGCATTTAGGAGCACTGATCGACTTTCAGCTGGAAGCCGGGATCCCCGCGCTGGTCGTCTGTGCCACCACGGGCGAAGCGCCGACCCTGACCGATGACGAACATCTGCGTGTGCTGTCCTTTGCTGTGGAGCGCTGCGCCGGACGGGCTAAAATCATCGCCGGCACAGGGTCGAACGACACGGCGCACGCCATTATGATGACAAAGCAGGCCTGCAGCATTGGCTGTGATGGAATTCTGGTTGTCAGTCCATACTATAACAAGCCCACGCAGCTGGGCATCCGCCGCAGCTATGAGGCCATTGCCGACGCATCCACGAAGCCGGTGATTCTCTATAATGTTCCGTCGCGGACCAGCGTGCGGATCGAGCCGGAAACCTATGCCGCGCTGGCCGATCACCCCATGATCGTGGCCATTAAAGAGGCCGGCGGTGATTTTGACCGGCTGGTCCACACCATGGCGCTGGTCGGCGACCGCCTGGCCGTCTATTCCGGCGAGGACGCCACCATCGTCCCCCTGCTTGCCATGGGCGGCATGGGCGTGGTCAGCGTGGTGTCCAACATTCTCCCGCGGGAGACCATCGCCATGTGCGACAGGTTCTTTGCCGGCGACATTGCCGGCGCGGCTGAGATGCAGTGCCGGCTCTATCCGCTGGTAAAGGCGCTGTTCTCCGAAACCAGCCCTGCCCCCGCCAAGGCGGCTCTGTCCGCCATGGGCTATTGCGAGGATTATCTCCGCCTGCCGTTGGTTCCCATGCAGGAGCCGAACCGCACCGTGCTGTTTCAGCAGCTGCGGCAGTGGGGTCTTCCCGTCTGATGTACTTATGCACCGCGGCGATGCCGCGGTGCATTTCACATTCTTACAGGAGCTGATCCGTCATGACTACCCAAGCCACGCCGCAGCATCTGCAGCTGCTTGCCGAGCTGTATCCCACCCGCGAAGCCGCCGCAGCAGAGCTGTGTCGTCTGTCCGCCCTGGGGCGGCTCCCCAGGGGCACCGAATATTTCTTTTCTGACCTGCATGGGGAACACGAAGCGTTTTTGCACCTGCTGCGCTCCGGAGCCGGCAGCATCCAGGAAAAGCTGGACACGCTGTTTCAGACCCAGCTGCCCGAGCAGGAGTGCAGCGCGCTGGCCGAGTTGGTTTACTATCCCGAAACGGTTCTGCCCCGCCTGGAAAAGCAACAGACCGCGCCCGGGCAGTATGACGAGTGGTATACGCTCACGCTGCATCGGCTGGTGCTGCTCTGCCGAGAAGCGGCGCACAAAAAGTCCCTGCGCCGGCTGCAGGAAGCCATGGATCCGGCACTGCGGCCCATGACAGAGGAGCTGCTGCTGACCTTTGGCGCCGACCGCACCGCTTACCTCTCCCAGGTCATCGACTCCGTCGTGCAGACGCACCTGGCCCCGCGGATGATTGCCGAGCTGGGCCGGCTGATCCGCTTTTCCGCCGTCGATTCGCTGCACATTCTGGGCGACGTGTTCGACCGCGGGCCGCGCCCTGACCGCATTCTGGATGAGCTGATGCGCTATCCGGACGTAGACCTCACCTGGGGCAATCACGACGTGGTCTGGATGGGCGCCATGGCTGGCAGCCAGCTCTGCCTCTGCTCGCTGCTGCGAATTGCGCTGCGGTATAACTGCTTTGACCTGCTGGAGGATGGCTATGGGCTGAATCTTCGCCCCCTGTCAATGTTTGCCCAGGAGGTTTACGGCGAAGATCCCTGCGTACGTTTTCTCCCCCACCGGCTGGACGAAAACCGGTTTGACATTGTCGATCCCCAGCTGACCGCCCGGATGCACAAGGCTGTGGCCATACTGCTGTTCAAGCTGGAAGGGCAGCTGATCCGCCGGCGGCCGGAATATCAGATGGAGCACCGGCTGCTGCTGGACAAGGTCGATCTGTCCGCCGGCATGCTGCACCACCCGGCGGGTGACGCAGCGCTGGCAGACTGCCGCTTTCCCACGGTGGACTTTTCCGGTGACCCCTACCAGCTGACAGCGGAGGAGGCTTCTCTGCTGGAGGGACTGGGCGCATCGCTGCGCAACAGCACGCCCCTGCGCCGCCACCTGGACTGGATGGTGCGGCACGGCAGCATGTACCGCATTGCCGACGGGCTGCTGCTGTTTCACGGCTGCATCCCCATGGAAGAGGACGGCAGCCCGGCGGCGCTGACATTGGACGGTGAGCGCTACGCCGGCCGGGCGCTGCTGGACGCGCTGGACAGAGCCGTGCGCCGCTGCTATTATCACCCGGAGGGCCACGCGCACGACCTGTTCTGGTACCTCTGGGCCGGGCGGCGCTCACCGCTGTTCGGCCGCGAGCGAATGACCACCTTTGAGCGCTATTTCACCAACGACTCCTCTCTGTTTGCCGAGCCGCGCAATGCGTATTACACGCTGTGCCACGACGAAGACATGGCTGCCCGGGTGCTGGAAGACTTTGGTCTTGATCCTGCCGCCGGCAGGATTATCAACGGCCATGTGCCGGTCAAACGGGGCGAAGACCCCGTGAAGGCCAACGGGCGGCTGCTGGTCATCGATGGCGGCATCAGCAAGAGCTACCACGCCGCCACCGGCATTGCCGGCTATACGCTCATCCGCAATTCCACGCAGCTGATGCTGGCCGTTCACCAGCCCTTTGAGCCGTCAACCGACACACGCCCGGCACGAATGCCCACCTCCATGCGCACCGTGGAGCTGTTCCCTCACCGGATTACCGTGGAGGAAACCAGCCTGGGCGCCCAATACCGCCAGCGGATCGGCGAGCTGCACCAGCTGCTGGCCTGGTATGAACAGGGCGGCAGCACGCCGCAATAAAGCGCCGCACCCCTCCCTGCTGAGATGCATAGAATGGTGCATCGCAACAGGGAGGGGTTCATTATGTGCGCCATTGCGGGTGAGGTTTCATTTGACCGGATTTTCGAGGGATTTGAGCCGTGGCACGATGGGATGCAGCAGTGCCTGGCGCGGCGCGGGCCGGATCAGGCCGGTCGCTGGCATGACCGGCACTGCGTGCTGATGCACCGGCGTCTGGCGGTAGTGGACATTGAGGGCGGCATTCAGCCCATGGCGGCGGACGGCTGCACGCTGATCTACAACGGCGAGCTGTACAACGCGCCGGAGCTGCGAAGGGAGCTGACCGCCTGCGGGCATCACTTTCACACCCGATCGGACACGGAGATCGTGCTTCACGCCTTTTTACAGTGGGGCGAGGACTGCTGCGACCGGCTCAACGGCATCTTTGCCTTTGCCGTGTGGGACGCAACGGCCCGCCGTCTGTTTCTGGCGCGGGATCCCATCGGCGTCAAGCCGCTGTTCTTTGCCCGGCGCGGGCAGGGTCTGATTTTCGGCTCGGAGCTGAAGGCGCTGCTGCAGCACCCGGCTGTCGAGCCGGAGCTCACCCGGGAGGGGCTTTATGATCTGTTTTTCCTGGGGCCGGGACGCGCGCCCGGCAGCGGTGTGTTCCGCGACGTCAGCGAGCTGCTGCCCGGGCAATGCGCCTGGTTTGACGGCAGCGGGCTGCGCACGCGGCAATATTTCACCCTGCGCGATGGCAACCCCGGCGAGAGCTTTGAGCAATGCGCCGAGCATGTGCGCTTTCTGGTCACCGACGCCATTGAGCGGCAGCTGGTGTCCGACGTGCCGGTGTGTACGTTTCTCTCCGGCGGGCTGGACTCGTCCATCATTTCCTCCGTCGCCAACCGGGTGCTGGGCGGCGTGCGCACCTTCTCGGTAGACTATGAAAACAACGACCAGTATTTTGTTCCCGGCAAGTTTCAGCCCAACTCGGACAACGCCTTCATCGGCATCATGACCGACTATCTCCATTCGGAGCACCACCGGATTGAGCTGCACCCCGGCGAGCTGGTTGAGGCATTGTATGAGGCCGCCGAGGCACGCGATCTGCCGGGCATGGCCGACGTTGACGCTTCGATGCTGCTGCTCTGCCGCGCCATGAAGGGCTTTGCCACGGTAGGGCTTTCCGGCGAATGCGCCGACGAGCTGTTCGGCGGCTACCCCTGGTACCGTGACCCGGAAGTCCGCGCGGTCAATGGCTTCCCCTGGTCGCAGACCACGGGCTATCGCGCCACATTTCTCCGCCCGGAATGGCAGACGGAGCAGCGCCCGGAAGACTATGTCCGGCAGTGGTATCAGTGGACGCTGGACCGCACCGACCACTCGCAGACCACAGACCCGCTGGAGCGCCGCATGCGGGAAATGGTGATGCTGAACTATCAGTGGTTTATGCAGACGCTGCTGGACCGCAAGGACCGGATGAGCATGTGGTCCGGGTTTGAGGTGCGCGTTCCCTTCTGCGACCGGCGCATTGCCGAATACCTGTATCAGGTTCCCTGGGCGTATAAGGACTATCAGGGGCGGGAGAAGGGACTGCTGCGCTATGCCATGCGCGGCATTCTCCCGCCGGAAATTGTTCAGCGGAAGAAGAGTCCCTACCCCAAGACCTGGCACCCGGCCTATCGGGACGCTGTGGCCGCGCGCCTGCGGCAGGAGCTGCACGACCCATCCTCACCGCTGCTGACGCTGTGCCGGCCCGAAGCGCTGGCGCAGCTGCTGGAGGAAAACCGTTCGCTGCCATGGTATGGCCAGCTGATGACCACGCCGCAGACCATCGCCTACTTTGTGCAGATGGCACACTGGCTGCGAACCTATCACGTGCGCATTCTGTAATTGCAAAACGGCCTCCGTCCTGCTATACTAGGGAAAAACAACAAGCGCTTCGGAGGTACCTATGCGACTGATTTTCATCCGCCACGCCGAGCCCGACTATGCGCACGATTCGCTGACCGAAAAAGGCTGGCGCGAGGCCGAATATCTGGGCCAACGCACCCAGCGCTGGCCCATCGACCACATCTATGTCTCGCCGCTGGGGCGGGCGCAGGACACGGCCAGGTCCACGCTGGCGCACCACCCCATGCAGCCCACGGTCTGTCCCTGGCTTCAGGAGTTTTATGTCACGGTGCCCAACCCCGTCACCGGCCGCCCGTCCATTGGCTGGGACTATCTCCCGGACGACTGGACCGCCGAGCCGCAGCTGTTCGACTCGCTGCAATGGGCCGACGCGCCGCGCTATGACCGCGGCCTGCCGCCCGGGTATCCGCTCCGCCGTGAGGATTTTGAATCCGGTGCGATTCCCTACCAGCCCAAGGTGGTCCGGGCCGAGTGGGATAAGGTCTGTCAGGGCATCGACGACATTCTGGCAGAATATGGCTATCACCGCAGAGACCGGTATTATGAGGTGGACGAAACCAAAGACGTCACGCTGCTGTTTTTCGCCCATCTGGGCGCCATCGACGCCGTTTTGAGCCATGTGCTGAACATTGCCGCGCCGCTGCTGTGGCAGGGGATGTTCCTGCCGCCGTCGTCGGTGACCGTGCTGGGCGCCGAGGAGCGCAAGCCCGGCTTGGCCTATTTCCGCGCTCAGTGCTATGGCGACACGGCACATCTGCTGATGCACGGCGAGCCGGTGTCCCAGTCGGGTTATTTCACCGATCCGTTCAGTCTGTAACGCATCCATCAACAGCAATCAGCGCCCCCGGCACCATCGGTGCCGGGGGCGCTGCGATGTTTGTTTGCGGGACTTACAGCAGGGCAACCAGCTCGTCCAGCGAAGCGATTTCATAATCCGGCCGCACTGCGCCGGCCTGCTGGCGGTACGGATTGTACCAGCAGGTGCAGATGCCCGCCTGCCGCCCACCGGCGATGTCAGAGCTGAGACTGTCGCCGACCAGCATCGTCTGCTTCCGGCGAAAGCCGGGGATCTGTGCAAAGCAGCGCTCGAAAAACTCCCGCTGCGGCTTGTCAAAGCCAATGCGCTGCGAGATGAACACATCCCGGAAATACGGCAGCAGACCGGATGCCGCCAGGCGGCTTTCCTGCACAGCCGCCGTCCCGTTGGTCGCCGCATAGAGGTCATAATACGGTGCAAGCGCAGCCAGCGCTTCCCGCGCTCCCGGGATCAGCTGGGCCTGCCGCCCCAGCTGCCGTTCATAATCAGCCTGTATCTGCTGGCAGTCGCGGACAAGGCCCAGCTCGCCACACAGCAGCTCAAAGCGCCGGACCGTCAGGGTCTCGCGGGTAATCTGTCCCTGCTCCAGCAAGCGCCACTGGCTGGCATTGATCTCGCTGTAGCGCCGGATCGTCTCCGGCGTCGGCTCGACCCCCGCCGCACGGAGCGTCACGGTAATGGCGGCCCGCTCTGCCGCGCGAAAGTCCAGCAGCGTATCGTCCAGATCAAATAAGATCGTCTGCATCCTGTTACCCCATCACAAAGCCGCCGTTGACGCCCAGCACCTGCCCGGTGATGAACGCTGCCTGCGGACTGAGCAGAAACGCAACTGCGTCGGCTACCTCGTCCGGCGTACCCAGCCGCTCCAGCGGGGTTTCATCCGCCAGCGCAGCGCGATCCTCCGGCCCCAGGTTGGCAATCATGTCCGTCTGAATCACGCCGGGGGCCACACAGTTGACGCGGATCCCCGCCGGGCCAAGCTCCTGCGCCAGCGACCGGCTCAGCGCAATCACCGCACCCTTGGTGGCGGCATAGGCCGCCTCGCACGAGGCGCCCACCTGTCCCCACATGGAGGACAGCGTAACGATGCTGCCGCTGTGGCGGTGCAGCATCCCCGGCAGCGCCGCACGGATGCAGTGGAACATCCCCGTCACGTTGACATCAAACAGCCGCTGCCACTGCGCCGTGGTCATGTCCTGCAGCAGGCCATAGTGCGCAATCCCGGCGCAAAGCACCAGCTGCTCTATCGCGCCGCAGGAAGCCGCTGCCTCGCGCACCTGTGCCTCGTCCGCCACATCGCAGCGGATGGCGCTGGCGCCCGTTTCACGGGCCAGCGCCTGCGCCGCTTCCTCTGCAGCCGCATAGAGAAAGCTGACCTGCGCCCCATCGGCGCACAACCGGCGGACGACCGCCGCGCCGATGCCGCGGGAGCCACCGCTGACCAACGCTTTCATGCCGTTCTCCCCCCCTGATTGATGTGGATGTACTATCACAGCACGCCCAGGTGCTCCAGCAGGATTTTAATGCCCAGGAAGATCAAAATCGCGCCGCCGGCCAGCTCGGCCTTGGATTTGTACTTCACGCCGAACACATTGCCCACCTTCACGCCGATCATCGACAGAACGCAGGTCGTGGCGCCGATAAAGCAGACGGCCGCGACAATGTTGGTGCCGGGGATAAAGGCGAAATTGACGCCGACCGCCAGCGCGTCGATGCTGGTGGCCACCGCCAGGAGGAACATGGTCTTCACGCCCAGCGACGGGTCAGCCTCGTCCTCGTCGTCGTGTCCCAGCGCCTCGCGGATCATGTTCGCGCCGATCAGCGACAGCAGCACAAAGGCAATCCAGTGATCATAGCCCGTGACCAGATCCTGAAACTTGTACCCCACCAGATAGCCGATCAGCGGCATCAGCGCCTGAAAGCCGCCGAACCACAGGCCGCAGATGGCGCAGTGCTTAAACTGAATTTTTCTCAGCGCCAGACCCTTGCAGATCGACACGGCGAAGGCATCCATCGACAGCCCCACTGCAATTAAAAACAGATCGAATAGCGACATACGGCATTGCCTCCTGCTTGTGTTCCTTTTTTATATTGACATAACTTATTTAGTTTATTGGAATTTCACCCAAAAGTCAAGCGTCTCTG
>CACXCV010000217.1 GCA_902766215.1 Oscillospiraceae bacterium | reverse complement strand
GACCTCTTCCTTTTGGACTTCTGCCGGAGCGGCTTCTGCCTTGGCAGCGTCCTTCTTCGGCATGTCGAGGGGCTTCATCGTCGGGAAGAGGATGACATCGCGGATGGAGTCGGCGCCGGTAAAGAGCATGACCGCGCGGTCGATTCCCATGCCCATGCCGCCCGTGGGGGGCATGCCATATTCCAGCGCGGTGAGGAAATCCTCGTCCAGCATTTCGGTCTCGTCGTCGCCGCGTTCGCGCTGCTCGACCTGCTTCATAAAGCGTTCTCTCTGGTCGATCGGGTCGTTGAGCTCGGAATAGGCATTGCCCATCTCCGCGCGGCAGATAAAGAATTCAAAGCGCTCGGTGAGTCTCGGGTCTTTCGGGCTGCGCTTGGTCAGCGGCGACACCTCAACCGGATACATGGTGATGAACGTCGGCTGCACCAGCTGCTCCTCCACCTTCTGGTCAAAGCAGGCATAGAGCGCGTTGCCCCAGGTCTTCTCGGCCGCGTCGGCCAGCTCCACCCCGACAGCCTTTGCTGCCGCCACGGCCTCGGCATCGTCGGTAATCGCGTCAAAATCCACGCCGACATACTGCCTGACTGCCTCGACCATTGTCAGCCGCGGCCAGCCGGGCGTCAGGTCAACCTTTTCACCCATCCATTCCAGTTCATACGTGCCAAGGTATTTCTGCGCAAAGGTGGTGTAAACGCCCTCGGCAATGTCCATCATGTCATGGAAGTCGGCATAGGCCTGATACAGCTCCACGGTGGTAAACTCCGGGTTGTGCTTGGGGTCCATGCCCTCGTTGCGGAAGATGCGGCCCACCTCGTACACCCGCTCCATACCGCCGACGATCAGCCGCTTCAGCGGCAGCTCGGTGGCAATGCGCATGTACATGTCAATGTCCAGCGTGTTGTGGTGGGTGATGAAGGGCCGGGCCGCCGCGCCGCCTGCAATCGTGTTGAGGACCGGGGTCTCGACCTCGATATAGCCCATGTTGTCGAGGTAATCGCGCAGGTGCTTGATGAACTGCGAGCGGATGATAAAGTTCCGCTTGACCTCGGGGTTGACAATCAGGTCCACATAGCGCTGGCGATAGCGGACCTCTTTGTCTGTCAGGCCATGAAACTTTTCAGGCAGGGGGCGCAGGCTCTTCGACAGCAGCCGGGCGTGCTCCACGCGCACGGAGATCTCGCCGCGCTTGGTGCGGAAGGCCACGCCGTGCACGCCGACCAGGTCGCCCACGTCCAGCTTGCGGAAGGCGGCGTATTCCGCCTCGTCCATCTCGTCCATGCGGGCATAGAGCTGGATGCGGCCGGTGGGATCCTGCAGGTCGCGGAAGGACACCTTGCCCATGCCGCGGTCGCTCATCAGGCGGCCCGCCACGCAGACCGGCTGCCCTTCCAGAGAATCGAACGAGTCTTTAATCTGCTGGGCAAAGTGCGTGCGCTCAAACCGCGTGATGGTAAAGGGGTCGCACCCTGCCTGCTGCAGGGCAGCCAGCTTTTCGCGGCGCACCAGCAGCTGGTCGTTCAGGGTCTGTTCTTCCGCCGTCTGAGGGCGGATTTCGTCTGCCATGATGCTCTCTCCTTATTTCGTAAAGCTGACAATCTGATAGTGAATCTGACCCACAGGCGCCTCAACCGTCACCCTGTCGCCGGTGCGGTGGCCAATGATGGCGCGGCCGAAGGGGCTGTCGTCCGACACACGGCCGTCAAGCGGGTCGGCCTCCTGGCTGCCGACGATCTCAAAGGTGTCCTCGTCGCCGGTATCCTCGTCGCGCACGGTGACCCGCGTGCCCATGCCGATGGTGTTCTCGTCCTCGTGCTCTTCAATCACGGTGGCGTGGGCCAGGATGTTTTCAATCTCGGCAATGCGGGCATAGAGCTTGCCCTGCTCGTTTTTCGCCTCGTCATATTCGCTGTTCTCCGACAGGTCGCCGAAGGAACGCGCTTCTTTAATCATTTCCGCGACTTCTTTTTCGCGGGTTGTGCGCAGATATTCCAGTTCGTCCTCCAGAGACTTCAGATGGCTCTGGCTGAGTTTAAATTCCTTGGCCATGGTACAAAAGACCGCCTTTCTCATCCCGTAACGGGTACATTCTATAGAATTATATGATAAACTTCCCCCGTCTGTCAAGCCTGTCCGGCCGCTTCCGGCGGCATTCGCCCTGTTTTGGCAAAACTTTGTCGCTTTCTACAAGTACCGGGTGCGCAGCAGGCCGTTTCTCCGCCCATCTGCAGGGCGGGCACGGCGCAGCGAACAGCCGCGCCGTGCCTGGGCGTTATGGCTTGTCCGGCAGCAGGCGGCCCGTTACGCCGCCCTCGGTTACCGCCGTGATTTCCACCTGCCGCAGCCGGCCGTGCAGGTCCTGCCCCGCCACGCCCACGGGGACATAGTTGGGCGCGTGGCCCCAGAAGAGGCCGCCCGCGCCCGGCTGCTCGAACAGCACCGGCGCCGTCTGCCCCACCATCGCCCCGCGATAGGCCGCGGTCAGCTCCGCCGCCAGGGCCGCGGCCCGGGCAGCCCGTGCCTCGCGCTCCGGCACCGGCACCTGATCCGGCATCTGCGCCGCGCGGGTGCCGCTGCGCACCGAATAGGGAAAGATGTGCATCGCGGCAAAGCGGATCCGGCGCATAAAGTCCAGTGTCTGGGCGAACTCGTCCTCCGTCTCGCCGGGAAAGCCGGTTATCAGGTCGGTGGTAATGGCGCAGCCGGGAAAGGCCGCGCGCAGCAGCCGCACGCTCTGCTCATAGCGGGCGGTGTCATAGTGCCGGTTCATCCGCCGCAGCGTGGCGTCGCAGCCGGACTGCAGGCTCAGGTGAAACTGCGGGCAGAGATTCGGATGCGCCGCCAGGGCCGCAAAGGCCTCGTCCACCACCCGCGGCTCCAGCGAGCCAAGGCGGATACGCATTGCCGGCTCAGCGCGGCAGAGGGCGTCCAGCAGCGCCGGCAGCGCGGGGCGTCCCTCCAGGTCCTTGCCCCAGGAGGCCACCTCAATGCCGGTGACCACACACTCGCGATAGCCGGCCTCCGCCAGCCGGTGCAGCTGTGCCACCGCCGATTCCGCCGGCAGGCTGCGCACCGGCCCCCGGGCATAGGGGATGATGCAGTAGGTGCAGAAGTTGTCGCAGCCGTCCTGCACCTTCAGCATGGCGCGGGTGCGGCCCTCCAGCCCGCCGGCCGGCAGCTGCTCAAAATGATGGTTCTGCCGCGCCTGACCCAGCAGCTCGATCCGCGGACCGCCGGGCTGCAGGGCGGCCCGCTCCAGCGCGTCGAGAAAGGCCATCCGGTCGCCGGTGCCCGAGAGCACGTCCACGCCCAGCTCACGCAAAGCCTCGGGCTGGGTCTGGGCATAGCAGCCGCACACGCCGATCACGGCCTGGGGGTTGCGCCGGCGAGCCTGCCGCAGGACGGCGCGGGTCTTTTTGTCCGAGACGGCCGTGACCGTACACGAATTGACCACATAGCAGTCGCACACGGTGTCAAAGGCGGCCAGCCGGTGGCCCCGGCGGATCAGCTCCTGCTCCATCGCCTGCGTTTCGTATTGATTGACCTTACAGCCCAGGGTATAAAAAGTAAAAATCATATAGTTTCACCAAAGATTCAGGATACATCGCACTTTGGGCAGTATGACGGTTGAATTCCCGCCGTGCGGCGCGTATAATGTGGTGGACAAAATGGTATTGTCGATCGTGTTCCACCCTGTGGCATCATATCACGCGGCGGGTGGAATGTACAGTTTTTTTGGAGGTTACCATGAGAGAATTCTACGTCCATCTGTCCACCATCGAAGCGGTGAAGGATTTCGTCTGCACTGCCAGCCTGCACAGCTGCGACATTCACGCCGTTTCCGACACCTATACCTGCGATGCAAAGTCCATTCTGGGTCTGTTTACACTGGATCTGACCCAGCCCATTCTGATCCAGTACCGCGGAGACGACGCAGGTGCAGATGAGTTTTACTCTCAGATTCAGAAATACACCATGGATGTCCACAAGTCCTGACCAAGCCTTCATATCGCGCCCTTTCGGTTCATATGCTGTAGCAAACGAACCGGAAGGGTGATTTTTTATGCGTAACCGTCTGTTTTCCATGCTGCTGGCCCTGTGCCTGCTCTTCTGCCTGCCGCTGCCCGTCCGGGCGGCCGGGCTGGACGTTCCCGCGCCCTCGGCCATTCTGATGGACGCCGCCACCGGCACCATCCTCTGGGAGAAAAACGATCACGAGCGGCTGGCCCCTGCCTCAGTGACCAAAATCATGACGCTGCTGCTGGTGCTTGAGGCGCTGGACGCCGGGCGCATCGGCTGGGACGACACGGTGATCACCTCCAGCGCCGCGGCGGCCAAGGGCGGCAGCCAGGTCTATCTGGAGGTGGGCGAGCAGATGGCCCTCAAGGAGATGCTCAAGTGCGTGGTCGTCTCCTCGGCCAACGACTGCGCTACCGCCCTGGCCGAGCACGTGGCCGGCAGCGAAAGCGCCTTTGTCGAGCTGATGAACCAGCGCGCCGGGGAGCTGGGCCTGGCCGACACCCACTTTGTCAACTGCACCGGGTTGGACGACGGCCCCGACGCGGCTGAGCACCTGACCTCGGCCCACGACCTGGCCGTCATCAGCCGTGAGCTGCTGCGCCACGATGAGATCCGCGACTACACCACCATCTGGATGGACACAGTGCGCAACGGGCAGTTCGGCCTGTCCAACACCAACAAGCTGGTGCGGTTCTATTCCGGCACCACGGGGCTGAAGACCGGCTATACCTCCGCTGCCGGGCACTGCCTGTCCGCCACCGCCCTGCGCGACGGCATCGAGCTGATTGCCGTGGTGCTCCACTGCGCCAGCTCCACCGACCGCTTCGAGTCGGCCAAGGCGCTGCTGGACTATGGCTTTGCCAACTGGCGGCTGTTCACGCCCAACGCGGCGGAAAATGGCGCCGTTCCCGTCACACTCGGCCTCACCCATGAGATCACCCCTGTCTTAGCCGACCCTTCACCCATTCTGATTGAAAAGGGCATGTCGCCCCAGCAGCGGATCGAGCTGGACGCATCGGTGACCGCCCCGGTGGAGGCAGGACAGCAGCTGGGCACGCTCTATGTCACCGCCGGGGACAAAACCCTGGCCGCGCTGCCGTTGGTGGCGCCCGAGGCCGTGCCGCGCCTGACCTGGTGGCAGCTGACCTGCCAGCTGCTGCGGGCCGTGTGCCTGTGCAAATAAGCTTGTCAGGCAGCAGGCCGCCGTGGTACAATGACCAAAACGCACCAGGGAGGGCTGCCCATGGAAGGCAAGGAATCCGATCTCTATGCCCCGGTCAGGGACTATCTCACCCAGCTGGGCTATGACGTGCAGGGCGAGGTAAAGGACTGCGACCTCACCGCCGTGCGCGGCGACGAGCTGATTGTGGTGGAGCTCAAGCGCGGCTTTACCATCGAGCTGCTATATCAGGCCATTGACCGGCAGCGCCTGACCGACAGCGTTTATGTGGCTGTCCCGCTGCCCAGGCGCGGCTACCTGGACAGCCGCCTGCCGGACATGAAGGCGCTCTGCCGCCGGCTGTCGCTGGGGCTGATCTTTGTGGGCTTTACCACGGCCGGCGTGGGGCAGGTGGACGTGTATCTCCACCCGGGCGAGCCTGCCGCGCCCCGCCGCAGCGCCCCGCGCCGGCGCGCCCTGCTGCAGGAGCACAACGGCCGCACCGGCAGCAGCAACACCGGCGGCGTGACCCACCGAAAAATTCTCACGGTGTATAAGGAGCAGGCGCTGCGCGTGGCGCAGTTGCTGCGCGAGCACGGCCCGCTGTCCACCGCGCAGCTCCGCGCCCTGGGCGCGCCGGACAACACCGCCGCCATTGTCGGGCGCAACGTGCTGCATTGGTTCGACCGCGCCCCCGGCGAGGGCGCACGGTATGTCTTCTCCGTCAACGCGCAGGGGCTGGCCGCGCTGGAGGAATATGCCGGGCTGATTTGACGCTGTATCGTGCAAAAGCGCCAGTTTTGCTTTCTGTTTGCAAGTTTGATTCGTCGCAATTGCAAATTTCCCATTTTTTGCTCCGTGCTGCCTTGACATCCCCACACCGGGCATATATAATGGTAACAAATAAAAAAAGCGGGCGCTCTGCGTCTGCCCAGCGGCTCTATATGGGCGCCGCGGCAGAATTTGCCGGATTTTGCGCCGCCGCTTATACTGGAGGTTGTTCCCATGAGCTTCAAGAACGCGTATATGTCCGAGCTGATGGAGCGCGTGATTGCGCGCAATCCCAACGAGCCGGAGTTTCATCAGGCTGTGCAGGAAGTTCTCGAGTCGCTGGAGCCGGTGGCCGAGCGCCGCCCCGAGCTGATCGAGCGCGGCGTGTTCGAGTCGCTGGTCGAGCCGGAGCGGATCATCAAGTTCCGCGTGCCCTGGATGGACGATGCCGGCAAGGTGCACATCAACCGCGGCTTCCGCATCCAGTTCAACAGCGCCATCGGCCCCTATAAGGGCGGCCTGCGCTTCCATCCCTCGGTCAACGAGGGCATCATCAAGTTCCTCGGCTTTGAGCAGACGTTCAAGAACTCGCTGACCGGTCTGCCCATCGGCGGCGGCAAGGGCGGCTCCGACTTTGACCCCAAGGGCAAGTCCGACATGGAGGTCATGCGCTTCTGCCAGAGCTTTATGACCGAGCTGTGCCGCCACATCGGCCCGGACACCGACGTCCCCGCGGGTGACATCGGCGTGGGCGCGCGGGAGATCGGCTTCCTGTTCGGCCAGTATAAGCGCCTGCGGGACGAGTATTCCGGCGTGCTGACCGGCAAGGGCCTGTCCTATGGCGGCTCGCTGGCCCGCACCGAGGCCACTGGCTATGGCCTGTGCTACTTCACGGCCGAAATGCTGGCCGATCACGGCGACTCCTTCGAGGGCAAGACCGTGGTCATCTCCGGCAGCGGCAACGTGGCCATCTTTGCCAACGAGAAGGCCACCGCGCTGGGCGCCAGGGTGGTCGCCATGAGCGACTCCAACGGCTATGTCTACGATCCCAACGGCATTGACCTGGCCGCCGTGAAGGAAATCAAGCTTACGCGCCGCGGCCGCATCAAGGAATATGTTGCCGGTCACCCCGGCGCGGTCTATACCGACGGCTGCCGCGGCATCTGGACCATCCCCTGCGACATTGCCCTGCCCTGCGCCACGCAGAACGAGCTGGACGAGGCCGGCGCCAGGGCGCTGGTGGCCAACGGCGTGAAGGCCGTGGCCGAGGGCGCCAACATGCCCTCCACGCCCGAGGCGATTCACGTGTTCCAGAGCGCGGGCGTGCTGTTTGGCCCGGCCAAGGCGGCCAACGCCGGCGGCGTGGCCACCTCCGCGCTGGAGATGAGCCAGAATTCCCAGCGTCTGAGCTGGACCTTTGAAGAGGTGGATCAGAAGCTGCACGGCATCATGGTGGGCATCTATCACAATGCCGCCAAAGCCGCCGAGCAATACGGCATGAAGGACAACCTGGTAGCGGGCGCAAACATCGCCGGCTTTGAAAAAGTGGCCGACGCCATGCTGGCCCAGGGTCTGGTATAACCGCAGACCCACCCCATAACGCACATACCGGCCGGGCGCACCGTGGTGCGCCCGGCCGGCTGCATACTGCGCTGGCAGAGCGCGGGCTGTGCTGCCCGCGCTCTGCCGGTTCTTTTGTGCCTCCGGCGGGCCGATGGTCCGCCGGCAGTCTGCGCCTTTAGCGGCGGTTTTCGTTGCGCTTCTCTTCGTTGCGGTTCTGGTTCTGCTGGTTGTTATGGTTATTCTGCTGATTCTGCTGGTTCTGGTTGTTGCGGTTCTGGTTGTCCTGGCGATCCATGACAAATCCCTCCGATAGTAAAGTCTGCGGTTGCCCGCAGGAGTAGTATGCCCATCCGGCAAGTCTTTATGCCTTGTCCCTGGGCTGACGCAGCAGAGCAAACAGCAGGCCAAAGCTGATGGCCGCAGCCACGCCGCCGGCCGTGGCGGTGATGCCGCCGGTAAAGATGCCCAGAAAGCCCTGCTCGCTCACGGCCTTCTGCACACCCTTGGCCAGGCTGTAGCCAAAGCCCGTCAGCGGCACCGTCGCACCCGCGCCGCCCCACTGCTCGATATACGGATAGATGCCCAGCGCCGTCAGCACCACACCCGCCACCACATAGGCCACCAGAATCCGCGCCGGGGTCAGCTTGGTTTTGTCGATGAGAATCTGGCCGATGGCGCAGAGAATGCCGCCGCACAAAAACGCGTTGAGATATTCCATGTTACCCCTCCTTCTGTCCGCCGGTCGTCAGCTCCACCGCATGACACACCGCAGGGATCGACTCGCCCTGCTGGGTGGACACCGGGCTGAGCAGTGCGCCGGTGGCGCACACCAGCAGCCGCCGCAGCTCGCCGGCAGCCATGCGGGCCAGCAGCGGCCCGCACAGCACCGAGGCGCAGCAGCCGCAGCCCGAGCCGCCGGCGTGGACGTCCTGCCGCGCGCGGTCAAAAATCATCAGGCCGCAGTCGTGATAGCGCTCGCCCAGCGTGACGCCGTCCCGCCGGAAAAAGTCCCGCAGGATCTCGCTGCCCACCGCGCCCAAGTCGCCGGTGACGATCAGGTCATAGTCTTCGGGCGTGCGGTGGGTGTCCTCCAGGTGCTGGCGGATGGTCTCATAGGCCGCCGGCGCCATGGCGCTGCCCATGTTGTTGGCGTCAGAGATGCCCTTGTCAATTACCTGGCCGATGGTCGCCGTGCGCACGTGTACCGGCCCCTCGCCCTGTCCCAGCAGCACGCAGCCCGCGCCGGTCACGGTCCACTGAGCCGTGGGCGTGCGCTGGCCGCCGTATTCCAGCGGCAGGCGATATTGCCGCTCGGCCGAGGCAAAGTGGGACGAGGTCATGGCGGCCGCCCGCTCGGCATAGCCGCCGTCAACCATCATGGCCGCCACCAGCAGGCTCTCCGACATGGTGGAGCAGGCGCCGTACAGCCCCAGGAACGGCACGCCCTGCCCCCGCACGGCAAAGCTGGAGCCAATGCACTGGTTCAGCAGGTCGCCGGCACAGAGCGCGTGCAGCTGATGCGGCGCGAGAAACGCCTTTTGCAGCGCACGCTGCAGCGCCTCCTTCTGCATCTGGCTTTCCGCCTTTTCCCAGGTTTCCTGGCCAAACTTGGTATCCTGCGAGACCACGTCGAACCAGCGGGCCAGCGGGCCCTGGCCCTCTTTTTTGCCCACCACGCTGGCCCAGGCCAGCAGCGCGGGCGCTGTGGAAAAGCAGAGCGTCTGCTTTCCCAGCCGTTGATTTGCCATGACATCCACATCCTATTGCTTGATGCCGCTAGTATGCGCAGCAAACGGCGCGGCAAGCGGCGCAAATGCTGGAAATTCGGTGCGTTTTCTCTTGCGTTTCACTGCGAAAAACCGCATGTATGCTTTTCCCTTCCTGCGGACATACTATCGGCGGAATCTCTATGAGGAGGCGTTGTCATGGACGCAACTGCATTGGTCCTGGCGATTATCGGCGCCATCAACTGGGGCATCATCGGCATCTTCCAGTTTGATGTGGTGGCTTGGATTTTCGGCGGGCAGACCGGCGGCTTCAGCCGCGTGATCTACACACTGGTCGGCCTGGCCGGCCTGTGGTGCATCTCCCTGCTCTTCCGCAAGTCTTCGCTGACCCAGCAGGACGAGTCATAACCGCACCGGCCGGACGGGCTTTCCGTCCGGCCGGACTTTTTTGCAAAAGGCCGGCATTTCGGAAACTCGGCATTGTGTTCCGGCGCAATCCATGCTAAAATGACAGGGAATGTACCGACATTGATATGGATTGCGAGTGATACGCATGGCCGCTTCCAACGATTTTCTCAAGTTCCGCTCCGCCCTCAACGGGTTCCACCGGGCCGACGTCATCCACTATCTCGAGCAGAACGCCCGCCAGCAGGAGTCCGCGCAGCAGATGCTCAAGGCGCAGCTTGCCGCCCTGCAGGAAGAGCTGGAGCAGACGCAGTCCGCCTTGCAGGCACAGGAGACCTCGCTCTCTGACCAGCGCGCCGCGCTGGAGGACGAGCGCGCGGCCCTCTCGGCCCAGCAGGCGGAGCTGCGTGCTGCCAACGCTTCGCTGCAGGAGCAGTACGGCGCCCTGTCCGCCCTGCGCGACGATCTGCTGGGGCAGGTGTCCTCGCTAACCGCGCAGCGGGATCAGGCGCTGAGCTCTGTGGACGCGCTTACAGCAGAAAAGGCCCGCCTGACCGACGAGCAGGCCGCCCTATCCGCCCGGATCGATCAGCTGAACAGTGAGAATCTCGACCTGACCGCCCGCCTGGCAGAGCTGCTGGACAAGCCGGGTGCTCCCGCCGGAGCCGACGCCCCCACCCAGGAGCTGGCTGCCTACCGCCGGGCCGAAGCCGCCGAGCGCAACGCGTACATTCGGGCACGGCAGCTTTACCTCCGCCTGCGCGAGATCGAGTCACGCCTGCACAGCGCCGCCGGCAGCTGCAGCCAGCAGACCGGCGCGCTGACCCAGTCGCTGGGCCAGTCGCTGCACCAGCTGGACGAGCTGGCCGGCAGCCTGGGCCGGGCGCTGCAAGCCGCTTCGGGCGAGCTGGAGTCCCTTGCCCCCAACCTGCGCACCGGGACCCGCTGAGTCCCTGCGCCCCGCCGCGCCCGGCAACCGGCCGGGCAGTGTCAGCATGCCCGCAATCCAGGAAAGGATTCACCCATGCGCAACACCTATCTCATCGACTTTGAAAATGTTGGCTCCGACGGTCTGATCGGGGTCAACAGTCTTACCAACGAAGACCGCGTGATCATCTTCTACAGCGCCAACTCCAGCCGGATGACCTTCCGCGCCCACCAGCAGATTCTCACCAGCACGGCCCGTTTCGACTACTTCGAGGTGACGGTGGGCGGCAAAAACGCCCTGGATCACCAGCTGGGCACCTATCTGGGCTATCTGGTAGCAACCAGCGCCTCCGAGCGGTATTTCATCGTCAGTCACGACAACGGCTTCAAGTTTCTGTCCGCGTTCTGGCTTTCGCAGGACAACACGCTGCAGATTGCCATGGCAGACAACATCAAAACCAGCCTGCGCGTCCGCCCGGCCGAGCGTCCGCGCCCGGCCCCTGCCGCCATGCCGGCCCGCCCCGCCGCCAGCGAACCTGTGGTGCTGGCCGAGGTGCGCGAGCTGATTCCCGTGGCAGAACCGGCCCCCACTGTGGAACGCAAGCCCAAACCGGCCCCCGCCGTGGAGCGCAAGCCCGAACCGGCCCCCGCCGTGGAGTGCAAGCCCGAACCGGCCCCCGCCGTAGAACACAAGCCCGAACCGGCCTCCGCCGTGGAACACAAGCCCGAACCCGTCATTGAGGTCAAAGAGGCCAAGCCGGAGCCCGTGACCGGCCCGCTGCCCGCCCTGGGCAGCCAGTCCCGCAGCCGCACACAGCACCGCCGCATCCGCAGCGAAAGCGTTCTGGCCACGCTGACAGGCCTGACCCCGCCGGCATCCCAGCCCGTCACGCTGCCCGCACCTGACGGAGAACGCCCCGTGATGGACGCACAGCCTGCCGCGCCTGTTGAACAGGCTATCGAAGTCCCGGCTGCTGATCCGCAGCCGGCTGAAGCGCCGGCCGCCGAGGCTGCGCACCCTGCCGAGCCCGGCGAGTCCAAGCCCCGCCGCAGCCGAGACGGGCGGCAGAACGGCCGCAGCCGCGGAGAGCGCCGCACTCATCCGGCCAAGCAGGATGCCAAACCCGCCGAGCTGGAAGCGGCCGCCGCACAGCCGGCCGAAAAGCCGGTCCACGCGGACATCCCCGCCGAGAAGACCGACAGCAAGCAGGAGACGCCTGCCCAGACCAATCAGCCCGCCGAAAAGGCCGACAGCAAGCTCGAGAAACCGGCAGCCAAGCCGGCCGAGCCGCAGCCGCACGTCATCAGCGACACCGCAGCCGAGGCGATTCACGCGCTGCTTCAGCCCTATTCCAAGGTGAACGAGGGCCGCGTGCGCGAGCTGATCGCCGGCTCGAAAAAACAGGTGCTCTGCAACACGCTGCGCCGTCAGCTGGGGCAGGAACAGGGCCTGGCCCTGTACAATCAGATCAAGCGTCTGGCCTGGAAGTAACGCCATCCATTACAAAGCAGAAACGGAGGAGCGACGCCGCGCGTCGCTCCTCCGTGCTTGTTTATTCCATGCCCGGCTTATTCCATCAGCTCCTCCGCCCGGTACCGACCATAGCGATAGTCTGTGGGCGTACACTTCATGTACTCCATAAACCGCTTGTTATAATAGCTGGCGTGGTTAAAGCCGCACTGCGCAGCGATGTCGCTGATGTTCAGCAAGCTGTTTTCCAGCAGCGACAGGCTGGCCTGAACCCGGTACTCGTTGAGATATTCAAACGGCGAACTGCCGGTGTATTCCTTGAACACGCGGGTAAAGTATTCGCGGCTCATGAAGATGCTGGAGGCCAGCTTTTCCAGCGTGATCAGCTCACGATAGTGCTGGTGGATATACTCCAGCGCCCGCTGAATCCGCTCAAAGTTGTCTGCGCCGGTCCGGCGGCGGTTTTTCCGCTCCTGCGAGAGGGCAAAGCTCTCGGCCCACAGCTCTGTCAGCGCTGCCCGGATTTTCATCTCCACACACGGGGCGTCCTGCCGCGGCTCCAGCCGGGGCACCAGATAGTTCTGGCGCACCCGGTCATATTCCGTGCTGTCATAGAGCGCAATGATCTTCCGCAGCGCCTGCAGCACCGGCTGGTGCTGCGGCTCGCCGGCTGAAAAATGCGGCCCCATCATCCGCTCACCCATCAGCACCGGCATGACATACTGCGTGTTGACCACATCGTTGAGCGAAAAGACCAGAATCGACGGCTCGAACACCACGCCATAGAACACCACCTCGCCTTCGCGCTGAGTCGTATAGGCCCAGTGCGCCAGCCGCGGCGGTGTCCACACTGCATCACCGGCCTGCAGGTGGTATTCGTGTCCCGCCACGCAGTAGACGCAGCTGCCCTTCTCCAGGTAGAAAATATCCACCTCTTCGTGCCAATGGGCATACAGCACGTTGCAGCGTGCGCCCTGCGGCAGTGTGCTGTCCAGCCGGAAGATAGTCTTATGAACCGACAGCGGAAAGGTGTCGGTCTGATAGGGCCGGTATTCACGGGTTGCCATGCCGCTTTGCCGGTAATAGTCCTGCTTTGTCATATTTCTCTCCCACTTGCAGGAAGCCTGTTTGCTCCCCCAAAATGATGTCATCCGGGTTTCGCCCTGCCGCCCGATGGACCTTTTTCTCTGTCTGCCACGGCGAACCGCCTGGCAGGATCTTCTCTATTATAACAGAACAAAACGCGTAAAACAAAATTGTCGTTTTTTATCTTGATATTGCAATTTGTTTTTTTATTTGCCCCCGCACGCCGCAAAAACAGCAGCTGCGGGGCTGCCGCCTCTCCGGCAGCAGCCCCGCAGTCACACGGTATCTGTTTCAATTAAAATCCCAGCAGCGTGCCGATCTGGAACACCAGCAGCGCCGCGACATAGGCCGTCAGCAGCTGCCAGGCCACGCTGGCCAGCGTCCACTTGAGGCTGTTCATTTCCTTGCGGATGGTGCCTACCGCCGCCACACAGGGAACATACAGCAGCACAAACACCAGAAACGACAGTGCCACCAACGGCGTAAAGCCAATGGCCGAAGCAATGACGCCTGCGCTGTCCAGCGTGGAGAAGCCATAGAACAGGCTCATGGACGCCACCACGGCCTCCTTGGCCACGAGGCCGGTCAGCAGGCTGACTGCTGCCTGCCAGGTGCCAAAGCCCAGCGGCCGGAACAGCGGCGCGATGGCCCCTCCGATCATGCCCAGCATGCTCTGCTCGCTGTCGTTCACCATCTGAAAGCGGAAATCAAAGGTTTGCAGCAGCCAGATGAGGATGCTCATCAGCAGGATCAGCGTGCCAGCCTTTACCAGAAAGCCGCGCACCCGCTCCCACACGTGCAGGCTGATGTTCTTCAGCGTGGGCATCCGATAGGGTGGCAGCTCCAGCACAAAGGGCGCCGGGTCGCCGCGGAAGATCGTGTGCTTGAACAGAACGCCCGAGCCGATGCCCAGCAGCATGCCCAGCACATACAGGCCAAAGACCACAAAGCCCGCCCTGGCGCCGAAAAACGCCGTGGTAATCAGGCCATAGACCGGCAGCTTGGCCGAGCAGGACATAAACGGCACCAGCATGATGGTCATGCGGCGGTCCTTTTCGTTTTCCATGGTGCGCGCGCCCATCACCGCCGGAACCGAGCAGCCAAAGCCCATCAGCATAGGGATAAACGCCTTGCCCGACAGTCCAAAGCGCCGCAGCAGGCGATCCATGATGAACGCCGCCCGGGACATATAGCCCGAGTCCTCCAGAAAGCTCAGCAGCAGAAACAGCAGCGCAATCTGCGGCAGGAAGACCAGCACGCCGCCCACGCCGCCGATCACGCCGTCGATCAGCAGGCTGCGCATCCATTCCGCCGTGCCGGCCGAGGCCAGCATCCCGCCCAGCCACGGGGCAAAGCAGCCGTTGATCAGCCAGTCGACCCCGTCGGACAGAAACGAGCCCACCGGACCGAACACCAGCGCAAACATCAGCAGCATGATACCCAGGAACAGCGGCAGCGCCGTCCATTTTCCGGTGACAATCCGGTCAATGCGCTCGGTCATGTCCGGCCTGGCGCTGCCCTTATGAACTGCGGGCGTCACCACCGACTCGATGTAGCGATAGCGGCTGTCGGCCACCAGCGTCTCGCGGTCGCCCAGCTCGTCGCTGGCCTCATACTCAGCCACGATGGCCGCCAGCTTTTTCTGCGCAGCGGCGTCGAGGTGCAGCGCCTGCTCCACCAGCTTGTCACCCTCCAGCAGCTTAATGCTGGCCCAGTGGGCCGGCAGGCCGGCGGCATAGGCCGCATCATGCACCAGTTCTCCGATGCGGTGGTGGATCTCGTGGGTAAAGTCGTCATACAGGTCATCCGGCTCGATGGTAAAGCCGCGGTGCATCTGCCGGTGCGCCACATGCAGCAGCTCGTCCAGATGGTCGCCGGTACGGGCGCTGATGGGCACCACCGGCACGCCGATCTCCTTGCTCAGCCGGTCCACGTCGATGGTGGTTCCCTGCTTTTCCACCTCGTCCATAAAGTTGAGCGCAATGACCATCGGCCGCTCCAGCTCCAGCAGCTGGCAGGTGAGGTACATGTTCCGCTCGAGGTTGGTGGCGTCGATGATGTTGATAATCGCGTCGGGGTGCTCGTCCACGATGTACCGGCGGGCGACAATCTCTTCCATCGAATAGGGCGAGAGCGAATAGATGCCCGGCAGATCGACAATAGTCATCTCCCGGTCGCCCAGGTGCGCCACGCCCTCTTTTTTCTCCACGGTGACGCCCGGCCAGTTGCCCACATACTGGTTCGAGCCGGTCAGGGCGTTGAACAGCGTGGTCTTGCCGCAGTTGGGGTTGCCCACCAGGGCCAGCCGCATGGCGCGGGTGTCGTGAGCCGTCAGGTCCTCATCCCGGGGGTGCTCGTTCAGCTCGTGTTCGTGGTCCATGCGCATCCGGCGCAGCGTTTCGTCGTCCAGCTCCCGCCGGGGCGTCCCGGCATAGCTTACGCGGCGCACGCGGCGTGGCTGTTCGCCAATTTCAATCTGCTCGGCGTCGTCGCGGCGCAGCGAAAGCTCATAGCCGCGCAGCGTCACCTCAATCGGGTCGCCCAGCGGGGCAATTTTCCGCACCGTGACCACCGTGCCCGGCGTAAGTCCCATGTCCACCAGGCGGCGCTTAACCGCGCCGAACTGGTTTGCCACCGAAACAATCATTCCCGACTGTCCCGGCCCCAACTGCCGCAGGGTTGGCATATTCGATTCCTCCTTTTTCCACTTGTTACTTCCGTCAAACATAAAATACAGCAATTGATATTAGCATAATTGTTAGTGCAAGTCAACATTTCGAGCAAATCTGACGGAATTCCTTTTTTGCGCCGCTGCACGGAGCCTTGCATTTTTGTGCCGAAGCGCGTATGCTAGGGGGCAGGAAAGGATGGATGCATCAATGGAACAGCTGACAGAAACCCGGCTGACCAGCCGGGACATTTTCAAGGGGAAGATTCTGCATGTGCAGTATGACACGGTGCGCCTGCCCAACGGGGCAGAGGCCTCGCGCGAGCTGATCCGCCACGTGGGGGCAGTGTGCGTGGTACCGCTGACCGCCGGGGGCG
>CACXCV010000216.1 GCA_902766215.1 Oscillospiraceae bacterium | reverse complement strand
CGAACCACTCCAGGTCGGTGTCGGGCTCGCAGAAGAACTCCAGCTCCATCTGCTCGAACTCACGCACGCGGAAAATGAAATTCTTGGGCGTGATCTCGTTGCGGAAGGACTTGCCCACCTGGCCCACACCGAAGGGGATCTTGCGGCGGGTGGTGCGCTGGATGTTCTTAAAGTTGACAAAGATGCCCTGGGCCGTCTCCGGGCGCAGATACACCGTGGCGGCGGTGTCCTCGTTGACGCCCTGGAAGGTCTTGAACATCAGGTTGAACTTGCGGATGTCGGTAAAGTCGCTCTTGCCGCAGCCGGGGCAGGGCACGCTGTGCTCGCGGATAAAGGCCATCAGCTGGTCGTTGTCCATGGCCTCCACGTTGACGTCCAGGCCGTTCTCGTTGACAAAGTCCTCCACCAGCTTGTCGGCGCGGTGGCGCATCTTGCAGGCCTTGCAGTCGATCAGCGGATCGTTGAAGGTGTTGACATGGCCCGAGGCAACCCACACCTGCGGGTTCATCAGGATGGCCGCGTCAAGGCCCACGTTATAGGGCGACTCCTGGACGAACTTCTTCCACCAGGCGCGCTTGACGTTGTTCTTCAGCTCGACGCCCAGCGGGCCGTAGTCCCAGCTGTTGGCCAGGCCGCCGTAAATGTCGGAGCCGGGATAGACAAAGCCGCGGTTTTTGCACAGGGCAACAATTTTGTCCATGGTTTTCTCAGTAGGAAGCATTTTTACCTCTTTCCCGCCCGGCTGGCTGCCGGGCAAAGTATTTACGGCTCATTATACCGCCTTATCCGCCGAAACGCAAGGTTAGGATGCGCATTTGTGCCGAATTTCACAACCTCGGACAAAAAGCAGACGTCTTCCCCGCCCGCCGCCGCTGGACAAGCCGGGGGGACATGTGATAAACTGTCAGAAAAGAGAAAACCAGAGCAGAGAGGGTTGATAGAATGGATTTATATCAATCGCTGTATGACGAGTCCTGCCGCCGGGCAAAGCACCGCGTGTGGATCCTGTCCGACCTGCAGCAGGCCCAGCCGGAGAACACCCGCCGCTGCCTGGACAGCGGCATTTCCGACTTTGAGGCGCTGGGCCGCCCGGCTGAACAGATCTGGTACCTGGGCGATGCCATCGAGGGCGACGACATGCCCCGCCTGATTGCCATGACCGACCTGCAGGAGCAGGCCTTTGCCGCGCTGGGCCTGCCGCTGTGCTATGCCACCGGCAACCACGACTATGACTATACCCGCCGCCACCCCGGCCGGCCGCCCCAGCTGCCCTTCTGGCAGATGGTACACGACCACCCGGGCTGGCACACCACCGCAAGCATCAGCGACTGGTATTTCCGCACCGCGCTGGGGGACTATCCGGTCTATTTCTTCTGCGACCATGTCGCCCCCGACGGCTCGTGGATCGCCGTGCACAGCCACCTCAACCCGCCCGACGCGCCGGGCTATCCCCACCCCCAGTCAGAGATTGACGCGCTGCACGCCCGGATGGCCGCCGAGGAGCACACCCTCATCACCGCCGCCCACTATGGCTTCAGCGGCTGCAACCGCGACCACGAGCTGATGGACCGCCTGCTGCCCCTGCCGGAGCAGGCCGCTATCCACTTCTATGGACACTCGCACATCGGCGACGCCATGTGGGGCCGCGAAAACGTCTACCGCCGCATCTCCTGGGTGGACTGGCACGACATTCCGCAGATCGACGTGTCCAGCTTTGAAAATATCCGCGGCGAGTTCTGCCGCAGCGTGCTGCTGCACATCTATGACGACGGCGGCATGGGCGTGTTCTTCCGCAATCACGACCGCCGCTGCTTCACCGAGGCCTATCTGCCGGCGCGGGAGCGCTTTCCCCAGCAGATGGCCGCCAAGGCAAAGATTGAGGAAATGATGGCGCGCTTTTTCCGGGCAGAAAGATCCGGGCAGAAATAACCGTTGATACACACAGCGCAGGGGCGGCACGCCGCCCCTGCGCTGTGACTTTTTATCCCTGCGCCGCATCAGCGCGCCGATGTGCTCGGGCCCCAGGAACTGATTGGTTTGTTCCATTTTGTTCACCTTTCCTTTTTCAGCGATAAAAATGGCGTAAGCCCCGGAAAATCCGGACTTACGCATCTCTGCTGCACGATTTTATGCCGTATTTTTCTGTATCGTCCCTACATCCGCAGCCCCCGCTTCAAAAAAAGACGTGCGGCGTATGCGCAACCGGATTTACACACATACGCCACACGTTGTACTGGAATTATACTCAATTTGTCTGACAATTTCAAATGGTTTGTTGGCCGCGCCGGCCCTTTTTTCCACCGCTTATTTCTGCGCCATGGCCACGGCCGTGGCCAGCGCCACCTCCATCATGGCAGTAAAGGTGCTCTGCCGCGCCGCGGCGTCCAGCTCTTCGCCGGTGACAATGTGGTCGGAGATGGTGCACAGCGCCAGCGCGCGCTTGCCCAGATAGGCCGCGTTGCAGTACAGGGCCGCCGCCTCCATCTCCACGGCCAGCACGCCCATCCTGCCCCAGGCCAGGGTGGAGCTGGACGCATCGTAGAAGGTGTCGGACGAGAGCAGCGTCCCCACCGTCAGCTCCTGCCCCAGCGAGCGGGCGCAGCCCACGGCCGTCTCCAGCAGCTCATAGCTGCACACGGGGCAATAGGTGCCGGGCAGCTGAAACTGCGAGGCAAAGTTGGAATTGGTGCAGGCGCCGATGCCGGCCACGATGTCGCGCAGCTTCAGCTTTTCGGAGATAGCGCCGGCCGAGCCGATGCGGATGATGTTGTCCACCTCGTATTCGGTGAACAGCTCGTGGGAATAGATGCCGATGGAGGGCATGCCCATGCCCGAGGCCATCACCGATACCGGCACGCCCTGATACAGGCCCGTGTAGCCGTGGATGCCGCGGACATTGTTCACCAGCCGGGCATCGGTTAAAAAGGTTTCGGCAATAAACTGGGCGCGCAGCGGGTCGCCGGGCATCAGAACCGTTTTGGCAAAGTCGCCCCTGCGGGCGCTGTTATGGGGAGTGGACATGGTCATTCCGCCTTTCGTATCAAAAAATCGGGAACGCATTTCTTCTTTGATTATAGAGGTTTCGCCCCGCCGCGTCAAGGGGCGGGACGCATAGCCGCCCGCCGCGGGCCAAATACTAGAGATATCTTTTTTCTGGCGGTGAAGGCATGCAATCAATCTGGGAACCCGCCGCGCTGCCGTCCTTTCCCCCGCTGGAAGGCGCAGTACACACCGACGTGCTGATCATCGGCGGCGGCATCGCCGGCATTCTGTGCGCCCTGCATTTGCAGCAGGCCGGGGTGGACTATGTGCTCATCGAAGCGGATCGCATCGGCCGGGGCGTAACCGCGCGCACCACGGCCAAAATTACCGCCCAGCACGGCCTGGTGTATGACGCGCTGCTGCGCCGCTTCGGCCCCGGGGGCGCAAAAACCTATTTACAGGCCAACCTGCGGGCGCTGGAGCACTATCGCCGGCTCTGCCGGGAGATCGACTGCGGCTTTGAGCCGCAGGACGCCTTTGTCTATTCGCTGGACGACCGGCCGGCCCTGCTGCGCGAGCAGGCGGCGCTGGCGCGCATCGGCTATGACGCGCCCCTGCTGGACGGGCTTCCGCTCCCCTTCCCGGCGGCGGGCGCGCTGCGCTTTGCCGGCCAGGCGCAGTTTGACCCGCTGCGGTTTCTGGCCGCAGTGGCCGCGCCGCTGCGCATCCACGAGCACACCCGGGCGCTGGAATACACCGGCGGCACCGTGCGCACCAGCCGCGGCAGCGTCACGGCCCGGCAGATCATCGTCGCCACGCACTTTCCCCTCTGGAACAAGCACGGGAGCTATTTCCTCAAGCTGTATCAGCAGCGCTCCTATGTGCTTGCGCTGGAGGGGGCCGACGCGCCCGGCGGCATGTACCGCGACGCCGCCCAGAGCGGGCTGTCGTTCCGCCGGGCCGGTGCACTGCTGCTGCTGGGCGGGCTGTCGCACCGCACCGGCAAGCCCAGCCCCGGCTGGGCGCCGCTGGAGGACTTTGCCCGGCGGCACTGGCCCGGCGCGCGCCCTGTGGCCCGCTGGGCCACGCAGGACTGCGTCAGCCTGGACGGCCTGCCCTATGTGGGGCGCTATTCCCCCCGCACGCCCGGGCTGTATGTGGCCGCGGGCTTCAACAAATGGGGCATGACCACGGCCATGGCGGCGGCAGAGCTGCTGTGCGGCCTGGTGCAGGGGCGCAGCATGCCGGAGCAGGCGCTGTTCTCGCCCTCGCGGCGCATCCTGCGCCCGCAGCTGGCAGCCAACGGCGTCCAGGCGCTGGCCGGCTGGCTCACTCCCTCGGCCCGGCGCTGCCCGCACCTGGGCTGCGCCCTGAAGTGGAACCCCCAGGAGCACAGCTGGGACTGCCCATGCCACGGCTCGCGCTTTTCCTCTGACGGCGTCCTGCTGGATAACCCGGCCGAAGGCGATTTGCCCCATTGACGCGGGCGGAAGAACCCATTATAATGAGTGCTGCCCAAGGAACTATCCAAGGAGGACGCATCATGCAATACGACATCATTATCATCGGCGCCGGCCCCGGCGGCATCTTCTCCGCCTATGAACTGGTGCAGAACGACCCCACGCTGCGCATCGCGGTGTTCGAGGCGGGACATCCGCTGGAAAAGCGCCGCTGCCCCATCGACGGCGACAAGGTGAAATCCTGCATCGGCTGCAAAAGCTGCTCGATTATGAGCGGTTTTGGCGGCGCGGGCGCTTTTTCCGACGGCAAATATAACATCACCAACAACTTTGGCGGCACGCTGCACGAGCACATCGGCAAGCAGAAGGCGCTGGAGCTGATGCGCTATGTGGACGAGATCAACATGCAGTATGGCGGCGCAGGCACCAAGCTTTATTCCACCGCCGGTTCAAAGTTCAAAAAGCTCTGCATCCAGAACAAGCTGAACCTGCTCGACGCCTCGGTGCGCCACCTGGGCACCGACATCAACTATGTCGTGCTGCAGAACCTCTATGCCTTTTTGAAAGACAAGGTCGCGTTCCATTTCGACACGCCGGTGCGGCACATCCGCCTGGCGGATGGCGGCTATGCCATCGACACCGACAAAGAGACCCACACCTGCCGGCACTGCATCGTTTCGGTGGGCCGCAGCGGCAGCAAGTGGAT
>CACXCV010000215.1 GCA_902766215.1 Oscillospiraceae bacterium | reverse complement strand
GAAGGGGGCGGTCTGATGGCGCGGCAGGCACAGCAGAAGCGCAAGCTGCTGGTGGTGCAGCAGCTGCTGGAGCGGCAGAGCGACGAGACGCACCCGATCACCATGCAGCAGATCCTTGCCGAGCTGGAGCGGGAGGGCATCCCGGCCGAGCGCAAGGGCATCTATAACGACCTGGAGACGCTGCGCCAGCAGGGCATGGACATTCTCAGCACCCGCGAGGGCGGCCAGACGGGCTATTTTCTGGCCAGCCGCACCTTTGAGCTGCCGGAGCTGCGGCTGCTGGTGGACGCGGTGCAGTCCTCGCGCTTTCTCACCCGGCGCAAGTCCATGGAGCTGATCGGCAAGCTGGAGAGCCTGACCAGCGTCTATCAGGCCCGGCAGCTGCACTGCGCGGTGAGCGTCTCCCAGCGGATCAAGAGCATGAACGAAAGCATCTACTATAATGTGGACGAAATCCAGACCGCCATGGTCGCCGATCGGCAGGTCAGCTTCCGCTATTTTGACTATGACATCCAGCGGCAGCGGGTCTGGCGGCGGGACGGCGCGGCCTATTTCGTCAGCCCTTATGGCCTGCACTGGGACAACCAGAACTATTACCTGGTGGGCTATGACAGCCAGGCGGGCGAGCTGCGGCACTACCGCGTGGACCGCATGGCGAACCTGACCGTCACCGATCAACCGCGCACCGGCGGGCCGGAGCTGAAAAAGCTGGACATGGGCGCCTATACCGAGCGGGTGTTTTCCATGTATGCCGGCGAGGAGGCCAGCGTGCTGCTGCGCTTCCGGCGGCATCTGGCCGGGGCGGTGATCGACCGCTTCGGCAAGGAGGCGCCCCTGACGCCCGACGGCGGCGAGCACTTTACCACCCGGGTCACCGTGGTGGTCAGCCCGCAGTTTTTTGGCTGGCTCTGCGGCTTTGGCCCGGAGGTGCAGGTGCTGCAGCCGGCGGCGGTGGCCGGGGAATATCGGGCCTATCTGCAATCCATTCTTGGCAGCTACGCCCCGGAACAGGAGGACGAACATGGATCACAAGGAGCATAATGTGCGCGACACCACTAGCGGCGGCTTTATCCGGCAGCTGCTGATTCTGTCCATCCCGCTGATGCTTGGCGCAATGTGCCAGAATCTCTACACGCTGGCCGACACGGCCATTGTCGGCCGCTTTATCGGCGTGGACGCGCTGGCCGCCGTGGGCAACACCGGCTGGCTGATCTGGCCCATTTTCAGCATTCCCTACGGCCTGGCCCAGGCCGGCTCCATTCTGGGAGCCCAGCGCTTTGGGCAGAAGGACTTCCTCGGTCTGCGCAGGACGGTGTACAACACCATCCTGGTGACCGCCATGGTGGCGCTGGTGATGACGCTGGTGCTGCAGCTGGCAGCCCCGGCTATGCTGCGGATGATCCACACCTCGGACGAGATATTTGACGATTCACTGCTCTATCTGCGGATCTGCTACGGCGGCATTCTGGCCGTGGGCCTGTATAATGCCTTCAACGGCCTGCTGCGCAGCCTGGGCAACACCCGCACGCCCTTTGTGGCCATGATGGTGGCCTCGGCGGTCAACATTGGGCTGGACCTGCTGTTTGTCTGCGTGTTCCACTGGAGCGTGGCCGGCGCGGCCATCGCCACGGTAATCTCTCAGATTCTCTCGGCGGTGGTGTGCGGGGTGTCGCTGCGCCGCGTCCGCTTTCTGCGCAACGAGGAAAAAGAGCCGCTGCGCGACTGGCGGCTGTGCGGCAGACTCTGCCGCATGGGCCTGCCCCTGTCGGCGGCCGACCTGATCATCGGCATCGGCGGCGTGGTGGTGCAGAACCAGGTGAATTCCTACTCGGTCAGCTTTGTGGCGGGCTATTCGGCTACCACCCGGCTCTATGGCCTGATGGAGGCCTCGGGCATTGCCTGGGGCAGCGCCTTTGCCACCTTTGTGGGGCAGAACTTCGGCGCGGGCAAGTTCCGCCGGATCCGCCAGTGTACCTGGCGGGCGGTGCTGACAAGCGTGGGCATGGCCGCGGCCATCACCGGGCTGATGTATCTCTTTGCCGGGACAATCCTCTCGGTGTTTGCCGACCCGGGCAGCCCCGAGGGCGTGGAGGTCATGGCCTATGGAAAGGAATACCTGCTGATTATGAGTACCTTCCTGCCCATCCTGTATGTGCTGCACCTGATCCGTGCGGGGCTGCAGGCGCTGGGCAGCACCATTGTGCCGCTGCTGTCGGGCGTGACGGAGTTTACCATGCGGGTGTGCACGGTGATGTTCCTGCCGGGACTGCTGGGCTATCGCGCCGTGTTCTTTGCCGAGGTCATCGCCTGGACGGGCGCGGCCATTCTGCTGTGCGCGTGCTATTTTGTGCGGCTGCACCGCCTGCCGCGGGACGACCGCTGCATGTGACAAAAATGTAATTCAAACCGCCGGGACAGACGCTTGACACTGCCCCGGCGGTGGTGTATTCTGGATGTATCCTCCCCGGCAGGGGAATGAAAGGGGTTTTGTGCTATGACGAAGCAGGAGACTGTCAGCGGATAAAACAGAATAGGGGGCATGGCGCCGCCGGAAAGCCGGGGCCGGCCATGCATGGAACCTTTCGTGGATACTGTGGAGCAGGGCACGCGATGGGCGTGTCTTTTTTGCGCCCATTTTGCCGCAGACGCAGCCGAAGGGCTGGCGGTCTGCGGCCTTTTTGCGCCTGTTTTACACCGCGAACCATCATCAGAGAGGAGCAATCCATTGAATAATTATCCAAATTGCAATCCGTTTTTCAATCCCGGCGCCGACAGCCGTGCTTCCGCGCCGCAGGCGGGCGCCGCGCTGGTTGATCTGCGCGAGTACGGCGATCCGCCCGCGCTGGCGCAGGGCGTCCTGGGCCGGGTGACGGCCGCCTTCCGCGACCGGGTGGAGGTCATCACCGCCTATGGACCCTGTCAGGCCCAGCTGCGGGGCAGCGCTCTGTTCCGGGCGGAGACGGTGCCGGTCACCGGCGACTGGGTGCAGCTGGACTATCTCGCCGGCGGGCAGGGGCGCATTGCCGCCGTGCTGCCCCGGCGCACTATGCTCTCGCGCCCGGACCCGGCCTACGGCGGCCAGCGCGAGCAGGTGGTGGCGGCCAACTTTGACTATGCCTTTCTGCTCAGCTCGCTCAACCACGACTTTAACCTGCGGCGGCTGGAGCGCTATCTCACCGCGGCCTGGCAGAGCGGAGCCGTGCCCGTGGTGCTGCTGACCAAGGCCGACCTGGGCGAGGCGTCGGACGCCCGCCGCCAGGCGGAAGCGGCGGCCATCGGCGCGGCGGTGCATGTGATCAGCGTCCGCACGGGACAGGGCCTTGACGCGCTGGAGCCCTACCTGCGGCCGGGCATGACGGCGGTGTTCCTCGGCTCGTCCGGCGTGGGAAAGTCCAGCCTGGTCAACGCGCTGGCCGGCGGCGAGTGGATGGCCACCGGGGCCATCCGCGAGGATGACAGCCGCGGCCGCCACACCACCACCCACCGCCAGCTGCTGCGCCTGCCCTCCGGTGCGCTGGTCATCGACACGCCGGGCATGCGCGCGCTGGGCATGTGGGACGTGACCGAGGGCCTGGACGAGAGCTTTGCCGACGTGGCCGGGCTGGCGGAGCGGTGCCGCTTTCGCAACTGTACCCATCGCAGCGAACCGGGCTGCGCCGTCCGCGCCGCGCTGGCGGAGGGAAGCCTGCCGCAGGCGCGCTGGGACAGCTATTGCAAGCTGAGGCAGGAGGCGGCCTATGCCGATGCGCCCGAGGCCTATCTGCGGCGCAAGACCGAGAAAAACAAGCAGATTGCCCAGTTTAACCGAAAGCGAAAGACAAATCGGTGAAAAGCACGGTGCTTTTGTCCGTAGTAGACACATAAAGAATGTGGTATGCTATGGTTGCGGGTTTCGCAAACAGAAGGAGGCACCATGAAACTATTTGTCTATTGTTTTCGTGATTTTGACGAGCGGCAGCACTTTGACGCCCTGACCAGGGAGGCCGGCATCGACTATGCCGCCAGCCCGGACTATCCCACCGCCGAGACGGCGCATCTGGCCGCGGGCTGCGAGGCGATCAGCTTTACTCCCTGCCGGATGGACGCAGCGCTGCTGCGTCAGTTCCGCGACCTGGGCGTGAAGTATCTGGCGCTGCGCTCAATCGGATATAACCATGTGGATCTGGAGGCGGCGCGGGCGCTGGGCATGCGCGTGTCCCGCGTGGCCTATGAATCGGACACTGTGGCGGAATACGCCATCCTGCTGATGCTGGCCGGCTGCCGCCGCCTGGGGCAGATTCTCGACCGGGCGCGGGTGCAGGACTACAGCCTGCGCGGCAAGATGGGCCGCACGCT
>CACXCV010000214.1 GCA_902766215.1 Oscillospiraceae bacterium | reverse complement strand
TATGATCCTGTCCGATTTGTGGCAGGGCACCGGCTTTGGCTCCATCCTGTACCTGGCCACCCTGTCGGGCATCAACCAGGAGCTGTATGAGGCCGCTACCATCGACGGCGCTGGCCGCTGGAAGCAAACCTGGCATGTTACCCTGCCGGGTATCGCCCCGACCATCACCATCATGCTGATCATGCGCATCGGCGGCCTGCTGTCTGCAAACAGCGACAAGATCCTGCTTCTGTACAGCCCGCTGATCTATGATGTCTCCGATGTTATCGGCACCTTTACTTACAGAAAAGGTCTGATTGAGCAGGACTATGGCTATTCTTCTGCTGTCGGCCTGTTTAACTCTGTGATTGGTATGATCCTTCTGTGCATCTCCAACGGTGTCTCCAGAAAGATCGGCGACACCAGTCTGTTCTAAGGAAGGATGGTCTGAGGTATGAATTTTGTAATTAAAACTCCCAGCCGCCGCGTTTTTGAGGTCATCAACGCGATCCTTCTTCTGGCCTTCGGCATCATCTGTCTGCTGCCGGTGTGGCACGTTATCTGCTCGTCCTTCTCCGACCCGACCCTGCTGTCCAAGCATACGGGCGTGGTTCTGTGGCCCCTCGGCAATGCCGACCACCCCACCACGTACTATGGCTATAAGATGGTCTTCGGCAACAACTCCCTGCTGATGGGCTATGCCAACACCATTTTCTACTGCGCAGTCGGCGCGGCCATTTCCACCGTTCTGTGCACCATGGGCGGCTTCGTCCTGTCCCGTAAGGGCATGCTGCTGAAGAAGTACATCATGATCATGCTGACCATCACCATGTTCTTCAACGGCGGCCTGATCCCCACTTACCTGGTCATCAAGATGCTGGGCATGCTGGATACCCGCTGGGTTATGGTTATCCCGGGCGCGGTTGGTGTTATGACGCTGGTCATTATCCGCACGGCCATTCAGGGCCTGCCGGATTCTCTGGAAGAGTCGGCCCGCCTGGACGGCGCCGGCAACCTGACCATCCTGTTCAAGATTGTCATTCCGCTGGTTAAGGCCACGGTCGCCGTTATCTCCCTGCAGTATGTTCTGTGGAAGTGGAACAGCTACTATGATGCGCTGATTTATCTGCGCAGCCGTGAGCTGTACCCCCTGCAGATGATTCTGCGTGAGATTCTGACCGAGCAGGACCAGACCTCCATCGACTACGATGCCGAGCTGGCCATGTATCAGGACCTGATCGAGTACTGCACCATCGTGGTTGCAATTCTGCCGATCTTCTGCTTCTATCCGTTCATCCTGAAGTATTTCACCAAGGGCATGATGGTTGGCTCTCTGAAGGGCTAAAAGAAAGCATAAAACATCGCCGTCCGGTGGGACGGCGATGTTTTTTTACCAGCGCAGGCGGTGAGCCCACGACGCGGCACCGCTGCGGTAAGAAAAGGAAGGATACTTTATGATGCAATCTGCTCGAAAGAATGTTGTGTTCTGCCTGGCTGTACTGCTGGCGCTGCTGGGCTGTGCCTGCTCCAACGCCGCCACGGCCGACTGGGTGCTGGACCTGCCGCAGCCGAACCCGGTGCTGTCTGCGCAGCCGGAGACGGTCAGCTATCCCATTGCGTCGCAGGAGACAATTCACATTCTGCTGCCCAGTGCACCGGAGGGCTGCACGCTGCTCGGCCGCGCGGCCGAGCTGACCGGCATCGAGGCGGAATATCAGTTTGTCCCCATGCAGGACTATGCCGGGGCGCTGTCGCAGATGATGCAGACCGGCGACGTGCCGGATCTGTTTTATGGCAAGTCCATGATTGGAGTCTATGACTACCTGGACTATGGCGACGAGGTGGCACTGGATATGACCGAGGTCATCAGCCGCTGCGCGCCCAACTATCTGGCGGCAATCCGCGAGGACCCGGTGCTGTCGAGCACGGCCTTTGACGGTGAATATGGGGAGATGTTTGCATTTTACCAGATCCGGCAGGGCAGCGGCATGAGCGGCTATGGCCCGGTGATCCGCCAGGACTGGCTGGATGAACTGGGGCTGGACGTTCCGCAGACCTATGACGAGTATCATGATGTGCTGGCTGCTTTCCGCGACCGCTATGGTTGTGAGCAGCCCCTGGGTATGGGCTACATCGGCGCGATGGCTGGCGACTATCTGGCGGCGGGATATGGCGTGACGGCCTTTACCAATGGGTCAGACATGGCCAGCGTGGGGTTTTACTGCGAGGATGGACAAATTAAATACGGCCCGGCGGAAGAGGGCTTTTGGGACTATCTGACCATGCTGCACCAGTGGTATGAGGAAAAGCTGTTTACCAGCGACTTTGTCACCTGGGCGGACAGCAGCGAATACGGCAAGCTGATTCTGAACAACCAGATGGGCATTGCCTATGGAACGGCAGCGGATGCAGCGGGCTGGGCGCGGAATATCACCGGCGGCGGCCGGCTGTCGCCCATCCCTGACGCGGTGCGGCAGGCAGGGCAGCAAACGCACCTGGGCAGTCAGTCCAACCGCCGCACCGGCATGCCCACCTTCTCCATCTCTGCCAAGTCGGACAAGGCGGAGCTGTGTGCGCGGTGGTGCGACTTCTGGTACAGCAAAGAAGGCACGCAGCTGGTCAACTATGGCACCGAGGAGCAGATCGAGCCGGAACAGATCGATCAGGACAGCCGGTATACGCTGCTGCCGGGCATTTATGACATGGCGCTGGCCTATCAGACGGCGGACGAGACAACGCGCACAGCTGCCGATGCCTGGGGCGCCAACCGGGACAATGCCTGGCGGCTGCCGGAGGATTTGCAGCTGTCCGAGGCGGATCAGCAGCGCTTTGCCATCCTGGCACAGGGCCTGACCACAGCGGTAACGGTGTGGAGCTGCAAGGTCATTGTGGGGGAGCAGAGCCTGGACAGCCGGGCAGATTTCCTGGCGGAGCTGGAGCAGGACGGGCTGCAGAAGTGCATTGACTGCCTGACCGCCTATCTGCAATAAGCCAATGGAATACGGAACAATCCCCCTGCGTCCGCAATGCAGACGCAGGGGGATTTGCCTCGCCGGCTTAGAGCATGTGGGCAATCAGCTCGTCCCGGGGTGTGAGAGACAGGTCCGCGGGGGCAATGTCCAGAACGGTTTTGCAGCCGTGGACACCGCGGGCGGCCAGGCGGCCCACGGCCCGTGCAAAGGCTACCAGCACGCTGCCGGTAAACTCGGGGTTGGAATCCAGCCGCAGCTGGTATTCCACCACCTGCCGGTGTTCGCCGTTCTGGCCGGTCACGCCGCTGCGGATCACGCTGCCGCCGTGGGGCAGGCCGGCATGGCTGTGCTGCATTTCCTCGGCGGTGATAAAGGTGACGGTGGTGTCATAGTCGGCAAAATAAGCCGGCATGGTGACAATCTGGCGCCGGATTTCCTCACGGTCTGCGCCCTCGGCCGCGACAACATAGCACTCGCGGGTGTGCTTATCCCGGGTGGTCAGGGCGGGCGTTTCGCCCTGACGGACGCGCGCCACGGCACCGGGCACCGGCACGGTGTACTGCCGCGCGTCCAGCACGCCGGGAATACGCCGGATGGCGTCGGAGTGCCCCTGGGACACGCCGCGGCCCCAGAAGGTATAGTCGCTGCCCTCGGGCAGGGCCACGCTGCCATAAAGCCGAGCCAGCGAGAACAGGCCCGGATCCCAGCCGCAGGAGATCAGCGCGGTGGTACCGGCGGCAGCGGCTGCCTGATCCACGGCGGCATAGTGCGCGGGGATGCGGCTGTGGTTGTCATAGGAGTCCACCACGTTGAACTGGGCGGCCAGCATGGGCGTCATGACAGGCAGGTCGGTGGCGCTGCCGCCGCAGACGATCATCACATCGATTTTTCCAACCCAGTCGCCCACCTGCGCGGCGGCGACAACCGGCACGCCGGGCGTGTGCAGCCGCAGCGCGGCCGGGTCGCGGCGGGTGAAGACGGCGGCAAGCGCCATGTCCGGGTTGCGGCGGATGGCGTCCTCCACGCCGCGGGCAAGGTTGCCGTAGCCATAGATTCCGATTTGCATAAAAACCTCCTGTAAGTCGCAGTTTTCTACCATTATACCACAGAAACGGATAAAAGAAAATCACGAAGCGCCATCCGTGCGCTTCGTGATTTTTGCATTTTGCCGGCGTGGCCTCAGAACAGGTGCAGCAGCTCGAACAGCCGGGAGACAACGCGGACCATCCAGCGCCGGTCAGCCAGATAGTCCAGGTCGACATCCCGGGCCGACTGCCGCCGCACATGCAGGTCATAGGCCAGGTTGTGCACCAGCCAATCAGCGGACAGGCTCTCTGCCCGGCGGGCGGTGGGCGGCGTGACCGCAAGGATGGCGCAGACCTCCAGCCGCTTGCGGCGGGAATGCACCTGATAGGAGTTGGCAATGTTCAGCCGGTCGTCATAAAAGCGGAGCGTACACGGGGCGGGGTATCCGCTCAGCAGCCGGGCAATGGCCTGCTCGGCCTCCTCCTGGCTGTAGCTGGAGCGGGGAGCGGCTGTCCTGCGCATATCAATGCACCAGCACAGGCGTGCCAAATGTGACGGTATCGTGGATGATCTGCATCGGCTCGTCCGGCGTATTCACGCAGCCGTGCGAGCCGCTGGTGAGATAGATCTCGCCGCCGAATTCGTCCCGCCACGAGGCGTCGTGGATGCCATAGGCCCCATAGAATCCCACCCACCACTGCACATAGGAGGTATAGTCCGGCCCGATCAGCCAGCAGTTTGCGTCCAGCGTCTCCACGGCATACAGCCCGGTGGGCGTGGCATAGCCCCAGACGCGCCCGGTGACCACGTCGGTGTCGGCCAGCAGCTCGCCCTCCCAGTAGAAAACCATGTGCTGATTGGGAATGTCTACTTCGATATAGCTCTCACCCAGGCTGAATGGCTTGCCGCTGGTATCGGTGCAGAGCATGGGGGCCTCCACGGGCGTCTTGTCCCGCAGCAGCAGCCGCGTTTGCAGCGTGTCCAGCAGAGCCTGGGTATCCGGGATGTAGTTGACCGGCAGAAAATCAATTTCCGTCTCGCCGCCGATATGGGCGTTGAAGCGGAAGGGAACCTGCTGCTCGGTATATTGCCCGGCCCACTGGGCCAGCTGGGCCTCCAGCGCGGCCTGATCAACCTGCACGGTGCCGTCGCTGCTGACGCTCAGCAGCGGCGCGGCGGCCAGCAGCTCGGCCTGGTCACGAAAACGGACGGGAATCTCCAGCGCCTGCACATCCTCGGCCAGCATCGCCGCCCAGTCAAAGTGGGTGTTGCTGCGGGTGTGAACCGGGTGAACATAGCAGTCGCAGTCGGTGATCTCACAGGAGAGGGTCAGCGGCTGACTGGCGGTGAGCGCCGCGCCGTCCAGCGACGCGGCCAGGTGCGCCCGCACGGGCTCTTCCTGCAGCAGCGTGCCGTCAGCCTCCGATCGGATGTGATAGGCGCCGGCGGAATAGTAGCAGCTGACGTCCCGGGCCTCGCGCCGGGGAACAGCGTTCAGGTCGTGCAGCACAGCGTCCAGCGTCAGCGCAGACAGCTCCAGCGGCAGCGAATCGGCCGGGACGCTGCGCGGGGCGCTGTACCAGGCCAGCTTCTGCTCGTCCGGCAGGGCGGCAAAGCCGGCTGCATCCAGCAGGTCCACATCGGTGAACTGGGCGCGGATCGCGGTCTGCGCATCCTGGGAAAGCCCCAGCTCCTCCAGCGAATAGACGCCGATCTGCCGGCCGTTCTCGGTGACGACCAGACGGCTCTGGTCTGCCTGCCGCTGCCACTGAGTCAGCTGCGCTTCCACGGCGCTGTGTGCGCTCTCTGCCTGACGGACTGCTGCGTCCCGCTCGGCCTGCCGCCTGCAGTGGACAGCATACGCACCGCCTGCCGCTGCAAGAATCAGCGCTGCCAGAAGCGAAAACAAAATCACGCGCCGTTTCATTTCCATGCCCCCTACCATTTCTGCTTGCTGTGCTGCGTGAGAGAATTATATCCATTATAGCACAGTTCGACCAAAAAGCAACGAGTTCGACAGTGGAGCGGCGAAAGGACAGCGCGGCTGGACAGAGGATGATGAGCACATCGGGATGCATAAAAAATAAAGAAATATGTAGACAAATAAGGTTATCATGATATAATACATACAGATAACAGAATGCTAAACGATATTATTTTCTGAAAGGAGCAATACGCTGTGCAAAACAGAGTGCAAGTTGACACCAAACAGGTTCGCTTCCCAGTGGCAGAAGATCTCTATGGCCTCTTTTTCGAGGACATTAACCGGGCAGGCGACGGAGGCATTTATCCTGAAATGCTGCGCAACCGCTCGTTTGAAGATTCGCTGCTCCCGGCGGGCTGCACAACGGACGCCGAACAGAAAATATTCCTCAACCGCGGCGGATGGCCAGGCGCATTCAACCATGGAGAGGGCATGGACGATTGGGCTGACAAGGTGCCGTATACACCGATCCCTGGCTGGTACAGCGAAAATGCAGAGATGAGCCTGTGTGCGGATGACACATTGAACGCGCGCAGGGAGCGGTCGCTGCGGGTGCGGTTCCGACAGGGCGGGAAAATATGGAACATTGGTTATGCCGGGGTTCCCATCATAAAAGACAGCGAGTACAATATGTACTTGTTCATTAAAGCTCCGACCGCCTGCCAGATGACGGTCAGCTTGGAAAACTCGGCTCGACGGACGTATGCACAGGCGCACGCGGATATCTTTGCGAGTTCTGACTGGCAGCGTGTAGATTTTTCCATGACTGCCTGCGGCGAGGACTATCGGGGCCAGGCAGTGATCAGCGTTGACCGGGCCTGCGAGATCCTGATTGGCTTTACCTCCCTGATGCCGGCGGAGACCTATATGGGCCATGGCCTGCGCAAGGATATCGTGCAGTTCCTCAAAGACAGTCACCCTCGCTTCATGCGGTATCCCGGCGGCTGCATTGTGGAGGGCTTATCGCTGGAAACTGCCATGCGGTTTTCCAACACCATCGGGCCGGTTTGGGAGCGCCCCAGCCACAACCTGATGTGGCACTATCGCACAACCAACGGCTTTGGCTATCATGAATTTTTGCAGCTGTGCGAGGATTTGGACATGGAGCCAATGTATGTCTGCAATTGCGGAATGAGCTGTCAGGCCCGTGTGGCAGAGTATTTCGACGAGGCAGAGGTTGACGCACTGCTGCAGGAGGCATTGGGTGCGCTGGAGTATGCCCTTGGTCCGGTCGACAGCCATTACGGCGCTATGCGTGCCGCTGCAGGCCACCCGGCGCCGTTTAAGCTGAAGTATCTGGAGATTGGAAATGAAAATCATGGCCCGGAGTATCTTGCGCGCTATGAGAAATTTTACAAGGCGCTGAAATCGGCTTACCCGGATGTGATTTACATCTCTAACTCCCATACCGAGCGTGATGGGCTGCCAACCGAAATGGTGGATGAACACTATTACAGTGCACCGGAGTTCTTTTTGGAGAACGACAACCGGTTTGATTCCTACGATCGAAGCGGACCGGAGATTTTCCTGGGCGAATATGCCGTTAATGGAGGAAACACCATTGCATCGGTAGAGTGTGCCATTGCAGAGGCAGTGTTTTTGGCCGGGGTGGAGCGCAATCAGGACATTGTCAAGCTGACAGCGTATGCGCCGCTGTTCCAAAACGCCGATTATACTGCGTGGAAACCCAATCTGATTGTGTTTAACAATCATCAGGTGTATGGCATTCCCAGCTATCACGCCATTGCCATGATGGCGGGCAGCCGGGGCAAGGAGGTTCTGCAAAGCAGCGCCGAGGGTGAGATGCATCCGCCGGTCTACCAGGGTGTGCCGGGTCTGCTTTGTCAGAAGCCGGGGCTGGTTTTCCGCAATGCGAAGATTAACGGCAAGCCTGTGGCGATTAAAAAGACAATCTACGGCGGCTGGAGCGAAGAAGATGGCCAGACCACCATGCTGCAGGAGGATCGCCCGCACATCTACACTGGCAAGAGCGAGGCGTGGAACAAGGCGTTTGCAGACTTCCGCAGCCGGGGCCGCTTTCCTGGTATGCCGAAGGAGAGCGACATGATGTGGGTTGCGTTTGACAGCGATGAAAAGCAGGAGTACACCTTTGAAATCGATATTCGCTGTGATGCGGACAATCCGTTTACGCTGTCTGTTTGGAACGAGCATCCGGAGACAGATGCCGGCTGCAACGAGCCGGAGGATCCGGATTGGAACCTTCATTCGGTTCGCAGACAAATTTGGAAGATTGAGAATGGCCAGGGCACGACCGAGGAGCAGACAATGTATGGCATGCGCGCTATGCCGGTGCAGAAAACCGACCTGGATATTGACTACAGCCGTTTTAACACTTATAAGATCGTAGCAAATCGATTTGGCTATGATTGCTATATCAATGACCGGCTGGTACAGAAAAAAGTCCTTGAGCTTCACCCGGCGGTTTATGCGGTTGCAACGGCTGAAGATGATACTGTTATCCTGAAGCTCGTACATGTCGGCACACAGACCAGCGATGTAACAATTCAGCTGGATTGCGACATTGACAGGAAGATCGACCTGGAGGTGCTTAGCGGCGGGTTGGACGAGGGCAATTCGTTTGAGCACGCGGACAACATTGTGCCCCGGCACAGCCAGCTTGACTGCGGCGCCCAGACTTTCCAGTATGCGGCGCCGGGCAACTCGATCAGCATTCTGAAGATGAAAAAGAAATAGGCAGCCGCTGCGGAAACGCAAAACGCCAATTGCAGGGAAAAAGATAAAGCATGGCAGGCACAAGTGTGCCGGCCATGGCGCTTTATTGCCTGGCCGGTTAGTCGGAATGACGGCGGGCGGGGAAGGAACAAAAACAGCGCGCTGAGGGCACAGCACGCTCCTGCGGCAGCAAATCCGGGCCCATTCCCCCGCCGATTTTCGTGTCCATTTTTGCAGCGCTTTTTCGGATTCTGCGCTTCCCGCGCGGAAGCGCAGCGGCACGTGCATCCGGCCGAAACCCGCAGCGGCGCAAGGAAAAGCCCGGAATCGTGATGATTCCGGGCTTTTCGGCGTTGGCAGCAGATGATAATAATGAACGGTTTCAGAGGGTTTCATTTGGTTTCACGCAAGAATAAAACCATAGCGATGGAAGTGAAACCGTGCTGATCTGTTCGAAAAACCGGAAGTTGTCTTCATAAACCATTCCACATTTCAACAATCCTGTTTGCATTGCCTTCAAGACTATCTGTACCGTCCAATTCTAACTTCAGACAATGCAATTCATCCATCCATTTCCTCTGTTCATTCAGATTAGGTGAACCATCTTTCTCATAATTCCTAACAGATTCCAAAAAACGCATATGATTGTCAAACATGTCTCCGCCTTCACGGATTCTTTCTCCGAAATGTTCCAACGCACGATTATGCACTCTTTCTACACGAATGTCGGGCTCAACGTAGAGAAAAACCATCATCTCAAACTTATCATCAAACGCATAATGAAAAGAACTCATTGAACCAGCCATTACAAAATGCTCATAAGGTAATATATCATTATTCAATCGGCTAATCTTTTCTTCCCGGCTATACATAACCGTGTATGGATTTTGGGTATCTTTTTTCCAAATGTAATCGTCAACATCAAAATAAGGGTATTTTAGTTTATCAGCTACTAATTTGCCTAGTGTAGTTTTTCCGCTTCCGGCTGGACCTATAATCATTATTCCCGTTGACATATTGATTCCTCCAAATCAAACAAATTTCCATTTTGTACTCCTTCGGGTTTGCATTTAACATAACCCGAAGCGTCCGGGCCGCCTGCCAACTATCGGCTGCAATAGAAAAACTTTGCTTTTGCTCTCTTTGCACCTTCCCCAAAAATTCCGGTTGATCGAATTCACTATGTCAGATGATGCTGCTCATTTCAAATAAAAAAGCGCGCTGGTTTCGTATCAAAACCAGCGCGCTAATCTGGTGGAGCGTCCGCAACCAACGACGAACACAAATTATGGTTGGCCAAGTCGTTGTCCAGGCCCTCCTCGATCTCGTCCAGCAGAATTTCATCGAT
>CACXCV010000213.1 GCA_902766215.1 Oscillospiraceae bacterium | reverse complement strand
TTCTCCTGAGGGAGTGATAAGATGATTACCTATTGTGCCACATTCAGCAGCCCCGACCAGGCCGACCGGGCGGCGGCACGCCTTCGCAGCGAGGGAATTGCCCTGCGGATGTACCGGGCGGCCATGCCGCATGCCCCCAAAACGCCCAACCTGGTTGTGGGCTATCCTTATGGCTATCCTGCCAGCATAGCCAGCCCGGATTATACCACCGGCCTGATCAATGGCCTACCGCAGACCAACGGGAGCGCGGTCATTATGCCCATGCCCCTGTTCGGTCATGTGCCGGCCAGGGCGGTTTCGGCGCAGTATACCGTGATGGACGCCGACGCGGCGCGGGCACGCCGTCTGCTGGTCAACTGCGGCGGCGCCGGCCTGCGGATGGTTCACTGACCGGGCGCACCCGCGCTGCCTGCGGCGCATACATTGACGCAGGAGGGGATGGGGATGAAACTGTATTTGCCAGAGGGAAAGGGGCTGGCGGCCAGCCGGCCGCAGCTGACGCCGGCGGGGCTGCGCCGCGCCATGGAGCGCGGCACGGTGCTCGAGGCGGTGGCTGTCCGCTGTGACGAAGACCATGCGCTCTGGCTGGAGCTGGGCGAGGCCGTGGGGAAGATTCCCCGCGAAGAAGCTGCCCTGGGTGTGCGGGAGGGTACGGTGCGCGAGACGGCCATCCTCTCGCGGGTGGGCCGGCCGCTGTGCTTCTGCGTGACCGGGCTGCGCCAGACGCCCGAGGGATTGCTGGCGCTGTGCAGCCGCCGCCTGGCCCAGCAGCCGGCGCAGCAGAGCCTGCTGGACGGCCTGCGGCCCGGCGACATTCTGCCGGCCGTGGTGGCCGGGCTGGCGCCCTTCGGCGCTTTCTGCGACCTGGGGCGCGGGGTACTGGGCCTGCTGCCCAACGCCGGCATCGCCGTGTCGCGCACCGGGCACGCCGCTGAGCGCTTTGTCCTGGGGCAGGAGATTGTTGTGGCGGTGCGCCGGGTGGAGGAGGGGCGGATCACCCTCAGCCATCGGGAGCTGCTGGGCACCTGGATGGACAATGCCGCGCGCTTTGCGCCCGGGCAGATCGTGCCGGGTGTGGTGCGCAGCGTCATGCCTTATGGCGTGTTTGTGGAGCTGCGGCCCAACCTGTCGGGCCTGTGCCCACCCCGGGAGGAGCTGCGCCCGGGCGACCGGGTCAGTGTCCGGATCGGGGCTATCCGGCCGGAGTGCCGCAAGATCAAGCTTTCCATCGTGGCAAAGCTGCCGCCGGCAGCGCAGCCGCCGCACTATGACTATGTCCGTCGCAGCGGCCACATGGACTTCTGGCAATATGCGCCGCCCTGTGGGGAAAAGCCGCCTATTTTGACCTGTTTTTGATGTTGTCCCAGTACATACGGGCGGCCTGCTCGGTCTTGTTGTCGCCATAGTGATAATAGGTCGTGCCCACCAGCGCGTCGGGCAGATACTGCTGTGCCACCCAGTGGCCCGGATAGGCGTGAGGGTAGAGATAGCCCTGCTCACGCTCAAAACCCGTGCCGTCGGCGTGAACGTTTTGCAGCTGGCGGGGGATATCGCCGCTGCGCCCGGTGCGGACGTCGGCCATCGCGGCATGAATTGCCTCGTTGGCCGAGTTGGACTTGGGTGCAGTGGCCATCAGCACCACGGCCTCGGCCAGGGGAATCTGCGCCTCCGGCATGCCCAGCTGCAGCGCGGCGTCCACGCAGGACTTGACTACGACAATGGCCAGCGGATAGGCCAGTCCCACGTCCTCGGCTGCCATGACCAGCATCCGCCGGCAGGCGGAGGGCAGGTCGTCCGCCTCCAGCAGACGGGCCAGATAGTGGACCGCCGCGTCGGGATCCGACCCGCGGACAGACTTCTGCAGCGCCGAGACAATGTCATAGTGGCTGTCGCCGTCGCGGTCATAGCGCATGGCGCTGCGCTGGGAAAGTGCCCTGGCGTCCTCCAGCGTGATGGGCACCACGCCGTCCGCTGTCCGCCCGGCGGCGAAGAGCAGCTCGACCGTGTTCAGCGACTTGCGCACGTCGCCGCCGCAGGCAGCGGCAATGTGGCGCACCGCCTCAGGATCCACCCGGGCGGTGACGCCGTTTTTTTCTTCCAGATAGGCGATGCCGCGGCGAACGGCCCGCTCGACCGCCGCCGGCTCCACGGCCTTGAACTCAAACACAGTGCTGCGGGAGAGAATTGCGTTGTAGACATAAAAATACGGATTTTCCGTTGTAGAAGCGATGAGGGTAATCTTGCCGTTTTCAATGAATTCCAGCAGGCTCTGCTGCTGCTTTTTCGTAAAGTACTGGATCTCATCCAGATACAGCAGCACGCCGTTGGGGGCAAGGAACGTGTCCAGCTGGGCGGTGATCTCTCGGATGTCGGCCGAACTGGCCGTGGTGGCGTTCAGCCGGAACAGCTGCCACCGGGTCTGGGCGGCGATGATGTTGGCCACGGTGGTCTTGCCGGTGCCGGACGGCCCATAGAAAATCATGTTGGGGATGGTGCCCGAGGCGATGATGCGGCGCAGCAGGGCGCCCTGGCCCAGGATGTGCTCCTGGCCCACCACGTCGTCCAGCGTTTTAGGGCGCAGTTCGTCTGCCAACGGCTGATACATGATGCAAGTCTCCTTTTGCGGCCAATCCGCAGAGCAAATAAACGGTAAAATCAGTATAAATCATCGCGCCCGGTTCGTCAAGCCGTGCGCGATTGCTTGCCATGACCGGAAAATGGAATATGGTTTGAGTTGTTCAGGCAAGCAGAGCTGAATCGGGCCGCTGCCGGGATCAGGGGGAGAAAATTGTGATGCAAATTGAAGAAACGACATACGGCCACCCTCTGGGGACAGGACGATGGCGTTTGCCGAGATGTGTTTCTGGCGCGCCGGCCGGTATCTGGCAAAGAAAATGAGGGAAAACGGCTTTGAGCCCAATGAGAGGGGGCCGGCTGCCCTGTGCGACGAAAATCTGGCCGGCTTCTGCACGCTGACCAATCCGGACGAGCTGCCGCTGCAATCCGGGCCTGGGCTGTTTATCGGGTTTGTGTTTGCGGCGGAGGCATACAGGGGGCGCCGCCTGTCCGAATGGCTGATCGACGCAGCCTGCAAGGCGGCAAGAATGCAGGGCTTTTCAACAGTCTACCTGATGAGCGGAGAAATCGGCCTCTATGAGAAATATGGTTTTCAGAAGATGGGGGAGTATGAAACCATCTATCACACAACAGACCAGCTGTTTTCAAGAGCGTTATAGCCAGGCCGCTTTTGCTTCCCCTGCTGGAGACGCACGGCAAAGCGTGCGTCTCCAGCAGGGGAAGCCGTGGAGAAGAACGCGGCGCATTCGGAAAGAATTTTTAATCTGGTCACAGTCTGGACATATTTTTCAGGTATAAAGAAAACACTAAGATGAACCTTTAGAAAAGGGGCGACTTGTTGTGAGCGAGTATGACAGACAGAACGATTCGTGGGAGGAGCAGCCTGCACCGGGCCAGCTGTCCATGTGGGAAGAGAAGCAATACAATCCCTCGCCGGAACCGCCGAAAAAGGGACATGGCCGCGGCGTGATTGCGCTGGTGCTCTGCGGGGCACTGCTGGTGGGGCTTGCCGGCGGCGCAGCGGGCGGCTATTTCCTGGGCAACCGCCGTGCGCCGGCAGACACCACGCCGGACAAACAGACCACCCTGCAGGTCCAGCCCGACACGGCCGGGACGGATGCGCAGCCCGAGGGCGGCAGCCAGCCCGAGGTGATCGATCAGGCGCCGCTGGTGATCACCACCAACAAATCCGGCGTGCTGCTGGATCCGGCGCAGGTCTATGCGGCGAACAACGGGGCGGTGGTGTCCATTGCCAACGAATACACCACCCAGAACATCTATGGTCAGGTTTCCAGCCACGCCAGCTCCGGCTCCGGTTTTATCGTGGACCCGGACGGCTATATCGTCACAAACTATCACGTGGTCAAGGGTGCGCAGACGCTGACGGTCACGCTGGCCAGCGGCGATAGCTATCCGGCCGAGCTGGTGGGCGGCGACGAGGACAACGACGTGGCCCTGCTGAAGATCGAGGGCAGCGGCTTTGCCACCTGCAAGGTGGGCGACAGCGACACGCTGCGCGTGGGCGAGATGGTGGCCGCCATCGGCAACCCCCTGGGTGAGCTGACCAACACCCTTACCGTGGGCTATATCAGCGCGCTGGACCGCGAGATCAACACCGACGGCACGCCGATCAACATGCTGCAGACCGATGCGGCCATCAACAGCGGCAACTCCGGCGGCCCGCTGTTTGACATGTATGGCAACGTGATTGGCATTACCACGGCCAAATATGCCAGTTCCTCGGTGGAGGGCCTGGGCTTTGCCATTCCGATCAACGACGCGATGAAGATTGTAGCCGACCTGAAAATGTACGGCTATGTCATCGGCCGGCCATACTTCGGCGTGTATACCGACGACCTGACTGTGACCATGGCCTCGTATTACAACCTGCCGGTGGGCGTGTATGTCACCAGTGTGGTCGAGGGCGCGGCTGCGGACAAGGCGGGCCTGCAGGGGGGCGACATCATCTGCTCGATCGACGGCAAGCGCTGCCAGACGCAGACTGAGCTGTCGTCCATCATGAAGCAGTACAGCGCCGGCGACACGGCGCAGGTGGAGATTTACCGCAGCGGGGAATACCGCACGGTGTCGATCACCTTTGACGAAAAGCCCAAGGAGGATGTCGGCGCTCAGCAGACCACCCCCTCCACCGGCAGTACCGGCGGACAGAGCCGCTTCCCGTTCTTCGGCTTTGGATACGGCGGCTGACGTTCAAACAGGGAATAACAGCGCAGCCCCCAGCCAGTTGGCTGGGGGCTGCGCTTGTTATACCGGTCTCAGCCCAGGAAGAAGCTCCAGCTGATGCTGCGCTCCCGCAGGGCATAGTCGTCGCGCAGGTCTGGGCCGCAGCTGTTGGAGCCCAGGCCCGAGTCGCGGTAGTCAATGCGCAGGTGCGTCAGTCCGTCGGGCCGCAGCTCTGCCGCGTGGGCGGTTTTGGCCAGCGCTTCGGTGCTGTACTGCGACACGCAGAACTCAAAGCGATCGTTGCTGTCTACCCGCAGGCCCTGCTCAAAGTGGAGCGCCCGGGCGTCAAAATGGTTGCCATGCTCCTGCGGCACGACATAGGGCACGTATTCGGCAGCGGTGTTGCTTTCATACTTGCCAAGGGCGGCGTGCAGATGCATGTCGCAATAGCACTCCTCCGGCCCCATGGCAAAATAGGTAAAGGCACGGTCGGCCCCGGGCAGCGCCGTTTCAAAGCCCAGCCGCGGCAGATAGGCCGCTTTGCCGGCGGGCATGCCGGGGAAGGACGGCGGCGCGGCCAGAAACCAGTCGGCAAGGGACGCCTGCAGCTCGATGGCCGCGCGCCCGTCGCCGGAGAAGGTGTACACCGCCGTATAGTACAGATAGGGGTCGCAGCCCACGCCGGCCAGCGAGCCGGTGACGGTGATGCGGTTGCCGCTGCGCTCGCAGCGATATACCTTGGAGAAGGTGTGGTCCAGACTGGCGCTGCCCTGGCCCATCCAGCGGCGCTTGACATTGCGCTCGTTGTCGGTGGGGGCGCGCCAGGTGCTCAGCCGCAGCGGCGCGGCCAGCTGCGGCACGCCGTCCTTGCTCATCGAGGCAATCACGCCGTGGTGTGTGTCAAAGCGCCAGCAGGTGCGCCCGGCGGTGATCTGCAGATAGCGATCCTGTTCGACGATCTCCGGCTGCGATTCGGCCAGCGCCAGCGGCATGCGCGAAATGTCCAGGATCTGCTCGACGCCGCCGATCAGCGCGCCCTCGTCGTCCTGCAGCGTGATGTAGATCGATGCGCCGTAGCGGCAGCAGTCGGGATGGACAAAGTCCAGCGGCAGGCTCTGGCTCTGGTGGGGCGGGATGTTCAGCCGCATTTCGCGGCGGGCCAGCTCGTCGCCGTCGCAGCGCAGTGTCACCGTCAGCAGGTAGTGCTCCAGACTGGTAAAGTCAAAGCGGTTGGTTACGGTCAGCACCTGGCCCTCCACCACAGCGGCAAAGGGCTGATAGGCATATTTGGCATTGAGTGAGCCGGCCTTCAGCGTCCGGTCGGCAAGTACCAGTCCGTCGGAGCAGAAGTTGCCGTCGTGGGTCAGCTCGCCAAAGTCGCCGCCGTATTTCTGCACGCCGTCCTCATAGACCACATGATCGGCCCACTCCCAGATGCAGCCGCCAATGGCCTTGGGGTGGTTCCAGATCATAGCCCAATAGTCGCCCACATCCCCGGGGCCGTTGCCCATGGCGTGGGAATATTCACACAAAAACACCGGGCGCAGGTCATCGCGGCTGAGCAGCGCGTCAAAGGCCTCCAGCGACGGGTACATTCGGCTGACCACGTCCACCGGCGCCTCGTCCTCGATGGTAAAGGAGCCCTCATAGTGGCGCAGGCGCGAAGGGTCGCGGCGGCGCGTCCATTCCAGCATGGCAGCATGGTGGGGGCCATAGCTGGACTCGTTGCCCATGCTCCACATAATCACGCAGGGATGGTTCTTGTCCCGCTCGACCATGCGCTCCAGCCGCTCCAGGTGCGCCTGCTCCCACTCCGGCTCCCAGCAGGGCCAGCCAGTGGTGCCATAACCATGCATCTCGCGCAGGTTGTTGGCGGTATGGCTGTTGATAAAGCCGTGGGTTTCGATGTCGGCCTCGTCTATGACGTAAAAGCCCAGCTCGTCGCACAGCTCGAGGAAGTAGGGCGTGGGGGGATAGTGGCTGGTGCGGATGGTGTTGATGTTCAGCGACTTCATCAGCAGCAGTTCGTCCTCCAGCTCGCTGTCGGTCTCGGTATAGCCGTTGACCGGGTGGGTGTCGTGGTGATTGACACCCTTGAGCTTGACAGCCACGCCGTTGATCAGCAGCGCGCCGTCCTCGCGGACGGAAATTTCGCGCATGCCCACCCGGATGGGGATGAACTCCGTGGCCGTCTGAATGACCACGGTGTACAGGTGCGGCTGCTCGGCGTTCCACAGCACCGGCTGGGTCAGATCCGCCGGGCGGAAGCCGTCGTAGACGGTATAGCTGGGATAGCTGACATGAATCTGGCGGCAGTCGGCCGTCACCTCAATGTCGTGCAGGTGCCCCTCCTCGCGCGAGAGCAGATACACGTCGCGGAAGATCCCGTGCAGGCGGAAGTGATCCTGATCCTCCAGATAGCTCCCGGCGCAGAATTCGAACACCTGTGCCACCAGTGTGTTCTCACCGGCATGGACAAAAGGCGTGAGGTCAAACTCGGCGGGCAGGTGACTGCCCTGGCTGTAGCCCACATACCGGTTGTTGCAGTACAGCCGCAGGCAGGCGCTCACGCCCTCAAAGACCACATAGGTCTGCCGGACGGTCCAGCTTTCGTCAAGAACAAAGCGACGGCGATAGATGCCGCAGGGGTTGTCATCGGGAGCATAGGGCATGTCCAGCGGATGGGGATAGATGATGTTCTGATAGCCCGGGCGGCCATAACCATGGCACTCCCAGCAGGAGGGAACCGGCGTCAGCGCCGGGAAGGGGACAGCACAGGGATTTATCACGTCAACGTCCTGGGCATACCAGGCAAAGTCCCAGTCGCCGTTGAGCAGCTTGTAATAGGCCGACTGGCTGCGGTCAAGCATCAGCGCCTTGTCCAGAGAGTCATAGGGGATGTAATATGCGCGGGGCGGGCA
>CACXCV010000212.1 GCA_902766215.1 Oscillospiraceae bacterium | reverse complement strand
TGTTGGTCGCGCCCGACACCAGGCCCACCAGGCCCGGTCCGGCGCTGCACCCCAGGTCGCCGGCCAGCGCCAGCAGGGCATAGAGCGCCGTGCTGCCGGTGGGCAGCTGCTGCGCCGCCAGCGAAAACGTCCCCGGCCACAGCAGGCTGACCGACAGGCCGCACACAGCGCAGCCCATCAGCCCCAGCGCCGGCTGCCGCAGCAGCCCGGACATGAGATAGCTGACGATGCACAGCGCAGCGGAATAGCCCAGCCAACGGCGGATGTCCAGGTTCTTGCCCCGCTTGCCGAAGAACATCCGCGCCGAACCCATCAGCACGGCAAACAGGCAGGGGCCGAACAGGTCGCCCACCGTTTTGCTCACACCCAGCCCCGCCTCGGCAAAGGACGAAGCCCACTGGCTGGTGGCCAGCTCCGAGGCACCGGCACAGAACATCAGCACCATCAGCAGCCAGAAGGCACGGCTGCGCAGCAGCGTGCGCATGGGCATCTGCTGCCCCTCGGGCACCAGCCGCGGCACCGGCACGCGCAGGAACATTACCACGCCCACCAGCGGCACCAGCGCCCACAGGCAGGCCAGCACAGGCCAGTGCTCAATGCCGACGGCGGTGAAAAACAGCGTGCTGAGCAGCACCACCGCCATCTGGCCCCAGCAGTAAAAGCTGTGCAGCAGGCTCATGGCCGCGGCCTTGGCCTCGCCGGGGCAGGCCTCCACCACCGGGCTGACCAGCACCTCGATCATGCCGCCGCCCACGGCGTACACGCACACCGCAGCAATCAGCGCGGCAAAGGGATCCATCACCTGCGGCAGCAGCGCCATACCCAGCAGGCCCAGCATACACAGCACATGCGCCCCCACCAGCGACACCCGGTAGCCAATGCGGTCCACCAGGCGTGAAGCCGCCGCGTCGGTCAGCAGCTGCACGGCAAAGTTGACGCTGGTGAGCACTGTCAGCCGCTCGAGCGTCAGACCAAACTGGGAGCCAAAGGTTAAAAACAGCAGAGGCGCAAAGTTGTTGATAATCGCCTGGCAGATATAGCCCACATAGCAGGCATAAATCGTGGGGCGATAAGGGTCGGCAGCGCGCGCAGTCATCACGATTCCTCCGTTTTGTTGACACAGTCTGATCATTGTAGCACATTCTGCGCCGGTTTGCCAGCCCGTTTGTCCCCCCGCTGTGCAGGCGAGAAAATTAGCAGCATGTTAACAATTTGTCTCTTGCCGCATTTTGCATTTTCTGTTATACTATTATGCAGATATAGATTGATATTTTTACAGATTTCCCCCTCAATTCCGGTCATGGAGGTACCTGCGTGTTCTCACTTTTGCATGATAAGCTGCGCGAAGCGCTGTCCGCCACGCTGCCGATTGTCGGCATTGTCTACCTGCTGTGCTTTACCATCGCCCCCATCCCCAGCAGCCTGCTGATGACCTTTACCATCGGCGCGGCGCTGCTGATTGTGGGCACGGCGCTGTTCTCCCTGGGCGCTGAGACGGCCATGCAGCCCATCGGCAGCAAGGCCGGCGCGGAAATGACCCGCTCGCACAGGCTGTGGCTGGTGGTGCTGGGCAGCTTTGTCCTGGGCGCCATCGTCACCATCTCCGAGCCGGATCTGCAGGTGCTGGCCAACCAGGTGCCCGCCATTCCCAACGGGGTGCTCATCGGCGTGGTGGCCGTGGGTGTGGGCCTGTTTCTGGTGGTGGCCATGCTGCGCATTCTGTTTGCAGTGCGCCTGTCCTGGCTGCTCATCGGCTGCTATGTGCTGGTGTTTGCGCTGGCGGCGCTGGCGCCGCAGGACTTTCTGGCCGTGTCGTTCGACGCCGGCGGCGTGACCACCGGGCCGATGACCGTGCCGTTCATCATGGCGCTGGGCATCGGCGTGTCGTCCATCCGCTCGGACCAGCGGGCCGAGGGCGACAGCTTCGGCCTGGTGGCGCTTAGCTCGGTGGGCCCGATTCTGGCGGTGCTGCTGCTGGGGCTGTTTTTCCCCGGCGAGGGGGCCTATCAGCCGGTGGTCATGCCCGAGGTGGACCTTAGCCGCCAGCTGATCTGGGTGTTCGTCACGGCCCTGCCCCACTATGCCAAAGAGGTGGGCATGGCGCTGGCGCCCATCGCGGTGTTCTTTCTGCTGTTCCACTTTTTCCGCCTGAAGCTGGATCGCCGCCCCTTTGTCAAGATTCTGGTGGGTCTGGGCTATACCTATGTGGGGCTGGTGCTGTTCCTCACGGGGGTCAACGCCGGGTTTATGCCCGTGGGCTATTACCTGGGCAATCTCATCGGCGGGATGCGCGCCAACTGGATTCTCATCCCGCTGGCCATGGTCATCGGCTGGTTTATCATCAACGCCGAGCCGGCCGTGGCGGTGCTCAACCGCCAGGTGGAGGAGATCACCGCCGGGTCGATCCCCGCCCGGGCCATGCGCCTGGCGCTGGCCATCGGCATGGCGCTCTCGCTGGCGCTGGCCATGGTGCGGGTGCTGACGGGCCTGCCCATCCTGTACATTCTGGTTCCCGGCTATGCCATTGCGCTGGGGCTGTCGTTCTTTGTGCCGGAGGTGTTCACCTCCATCGCCTTCGACTCCGGCGGCGTGGCCTCCGGCCCCATGACGGCCACGTTTCTGCTGCCCTTTGCCATGGGCGCGTGTGAGGCCATCGGCGGGCCGGACCGCGTGGTCACCGACGCCTTCGGCGTGGTGGCAATGGTCGCCATGACGCCGCTGATCACCATTCAGGTGCTGGGCCTGTATTACCGCGTCCGCACCGAGCGCGCCGAACGCAGCGCCCGGGCCGCGCTGCTGGCCTTTGGCCCGGACGACGAGCTGATTTCCGTTTGAAAGGAGCCGCTGCATGGATACGCTTGAGCTGCTTTTCGCCGTGTGCGACCGGCCGCGCGAAGCCGGCTTTGTCAAAAGCCTGCGCCAGCACGGTGTGTGCCTGCTGCACCGCCTGTTGGCACAGGGCACCGCCTCCAGCGAAATGCTGGACTATCTCAACCTGGACCGCAGCGAAAAAACGCTGCTGCTGGCCGTGGTCTCCAGCCGCGTGCTGCCGCCGCTGATGCGGCAGTTCCGCCGCGCCCAGTCCATCGACATCCCCGGCAACGGCGTGGTGGCCACGGTGCCGCTGCGCTGTGTGGCCGGGCAGCGCACGCTGGCGCTGCTGACCCACGGACAACCCTATGAACGTCAAACGGAGGAATCGACCATGCCGCAGCCCACGGAAAACGAACTGATCCTTGTCATTGCCAACGAGGGGTATACCGACCGCATTATGGCCGCCGCCCGGCAGGGCGGCGCAGGGGGCGGCACCGTCCTGCGCGCCAAGGGCACCGGGGCGGACTATGCCCGCCAGTTCTTCGGCGTGACCCTGGCCGGGGAGAAGGAGCTGGTGATGATCATTGCCCCCACCAAAAAGCGCGACGACATCCTCAAGGCCATCATTGCCGAGGCCGGACCGTCCTCCCGCGCCCAGGGCATTGCCTTTTCGCTGCCGGTCAGCAGCGTGGCCGGCCTGCGCCGGCCCGAGCCGGAGGAGGAGGGCTGACCCGCCCCGCCGGCTCCCATACCGCGTTTGCCGCCATATGCCAGGCGCCCGGTGCAGAAGCATCTGCACCGGGCGCCGTTGTCTGCCGTATCTCAGTCGCCAATGCGCGTAAAACGCGGGACGCGCTGTCCGTCGTGCTCCACCGACTCGTTCCACATGGCCGCCGGGCGGACCCACAGGCCGCCCTCGCCATACAGCGCGCGATAGACTACCATCGGCTCACGGGTCTCGGAGTGCTGGGCCGTGCCCAGCACCTGATACTGCCCGCCCTTAAAGTGGCGATAGCGCCCGGGGCGCACCGCCCACACCGACTGGCCGGGGCCGGGCGCTTCCACGCCCAGCGCGTCGAGGATGGTGGCGCCCACGTCGGCAAAGCAGGGGCGCGTGCCCAGCTCGGCAGGCTGAATGCCCTTGTGCCAGAGCAGGAAGGGGATATACTCCCGGGTGTGGTCGGTGCCCTTCCAGCAGGGGTCGCAGCCGTGATCCGCCGTGATGACCAGCAGGCCGTCGCCGCCCAGGGCGTCCATCAGGGCGGGCAGGGCGCGGTCGACCTCCTCCAGGCCGGCGGCATAGGCCTCGGCATTGCGCCGGTGGCCCCATTTCGAGTCGAAGTCCACCAGATTGGTGAAGATCAGGCCATGGGCCTCCGGCAGGGCCGCCAGTGTCCTGGCCAGGCCGTCGGTGTTGCTGGCCGTCTTTTCATGGGCCGAAAAGCCGCGGCCCAGAAAGATGTCATAGGGCTTGCCAATGCTCAGGGCCGGAACGCCGGCCTGCGCCAGCGCGTCCATATAGGTGGCCGAGGGCGGCGCGGCGGCATAGTCGTGGCGGTTGGCCGTGCGGGTATAGCTGCCCGGCTCGCCCACAAAGGGGCGGGCAATCACGCGGCCCATGCCGACCCCGTGGCTGTCAAACCAGTCGCGGGCCGTCTGGCACCAGCGGTAGAGCGTGGGCACGGGCACCACGTCCTCGTGTGCGGCAATCTGAAACACGCTGTCGGCTGAGGTGTAGACAATCGGCCAGCCGGTGCGCTGGTGCTCCGGCCCCAGGCGGGCGATGATCTCCGTGCCCGAGGCGGCACAGTTGCCCAGCACGCCGCCGCAGCCGGTTTCCTGCACAAAGGCGTTGATAATCTCCGGCGGGAAGCCGTCGGGATAGGTCTGGAAGGGGATCTGGGTCACCTCGCCCATGATCTCCCAGTGGCCCACGATGGAGTCCTTGCCCCGCGAGCGGGAGGCGCAGCGGCCCCAGCAAGCCTCCGGCGCGGGGGAGGGCAGCCCGTTGGCCGCCAGCATGCCCAGCCGCGTCAGGTTGGGGAGGTGGGGGTGGCAGTGCTCGATCACGTGGCGCAGCGTGGCCGCGCCCTCGTCGCCATAGGCGGCGGCATCCGGCAGCGAGCCTGCGCCCACAGAATCCAGCAGCAGCAGCAAAACCTTGTCAAAGGCCATGATATCGGCTCCTTTCTCTCTGGTTTTATGGCGTCGTGTCGCCGGCCACATCGGCGGCGGTCACGGTGTTGGGCTGGCCGTCGCTGGTCAGGTCCGACTCGGGGATTTCCACCACGGTATAGTTGTCCTGGCTGCCGGCGGCGGCCTGAATGTCCGTGCCCGCGCCCACGGTGATCACCCGGTTGCTGACGGCATAGTTGGAGGTGGCCTCCAGCGTGGTGGACAGCTTGTTGCCGTCGGCGTCCAGCACGGTGCGGTAGGTGTTGATGCGATAGCCGGTGTAGGGCGTGTTGGAGGTGACCTCATAATAGCCCACGGGCTTGGTGGGGTCCTCTTTAATCACCTCTTCCCACGGGGTGGTGGCCAGAATCAGATAGTCCATCTGCACGCTCTGGCCGGTGACCTCGGTGCCCATCAGCGACACGTTGACATAACCGTTGTTGGTGTTGGCCAGGATCTGAATGGGGTAGTCGGTGCTGTTGCGGAAGACAAAGTCCACGCTGCCCCAATAGACCGTGGCGTCCATGCCATAGGGCACATAGGACACCAGGAACATGTGCTCGGTGCGCTCGACAATCTCCAGGTTGGCATACAGTGCGGCGCAGTAGATGGTGGAGGCCACCTGGCACACGCCGCCGCCCACCTCGGGCGCGGAGATGCCGCCCACGTAGACCGTGCCGGTCTGATAGCCCTTGGCGGCGGTTCGCTCGCCCACCACATCGTTGAACGAGAAGGTCTCGCCCGGCTGGATTACCGTGCCATTGATGGCCTTGCAGGCCAGGGTCAGGTTGGTGGTACGGCCAGCGTTGGCATAGTAGGCGCTGGAGCAGTTGCCCAGGCTCTCGCGGAAGAGGTTGGCGTTGAGCGTGGCCTTGTCAATGGCGGCGGGCGTCTCCACCATGGGGATGCGGACGGTCTGGCCCGGCTCGGCCGCGTCCAGCAGACGGGCCGCAGCCTCCATGTCAATGGACAGGCCGGGCTTTGCCTCGGCAATGCCGGTGGTCACGGGGTCATAGCGGGCGTTCTGCGGGGCGATGTTGATCTGATCCTGCAGCATGGTCAGCTGCTCCAGCGCGGTGGACGTCTCGGTATAGTCAAAGGAAAAATCCTCGACCTCCGGCTGGGAATAGGCCTGCACCACCGCGCGGTAGAGCGCGTCGGCGTCCAGACTGAGGCCCGCCGTGCCGGGGGTGAAGAGCAGCGTGCTGCCCTCGACGGTATAGCTCGCCGTGCCCTCGGCAGCGGCAATATCCTCGGCGGCGGCGCGGATGGTCTCGCGGATGACGGCGGCGTGGATGGTATAGTCCAGCGTGAGCGGATAAGCCCCGCCCTCTCCCTCCAGCGCCTGGCGGACACGGGTCACAGCATCGGACAGGGTGGCGCTGCGCACGCCCTCAAAGCAGAGCGTGCGGTCAGGCAGGGTGACGGTCAGCACCTCGTCGGGCCGCTGGGCCACATAGTCCGCCAGGGCGGCAAGCGCCTCTTCCTCGGTCATGCCGGACACGTCCACCTCCCCAATCCAGGTGGCATTGGCCATAGTGCCGGCCGGGCGGGTAAGGTCGGTCTGCGCCGTCTGGCTGCCGGCCGGGCCGGCGGCAGGCCGCCGGCTGTGAACCAGCCACACGCAGGCGCTGCCCGCCAGCAGCAGCGCCGCCAGCGCCACGCAGACAATCAGCAGCGCGGCCTGGCCTTTGGTTATGGTTGCAGGGCGTTTGGACATGGTTTGTCCCTCCTGTGTCAGAAAAATTCGTTCTGCTGATCAGACGCAGCAGCGAAGGGACAGGTTCCCTTTTCCCCATCATACCACCCGCCGCGGCAGAATGCAACCACGCCGGCCGTCGAAACAAAGCAGCGCGCATCCGGCCGGATGCGCGCTGTGAGAATGGGCTTATGCCTCGGCGGGGATCAGGATCCCGCGGCGGACGGCGTCCTGCTTGACCTCGTCATAGAAGCCGGCTGCGGCAATCTGCATATACGGCCCCACATACAGCAGGTGCAGCAGGCCAAAGGTAAAGCTGCTGAGGATTGCCCAGCCAATGTAGGACAGGTAGAACACAAACAGCTCACCCTTGTGGCCGTCCATCATCCGCATGGACAGCCGCAGCGCGTCCTTGGCGCTGACATTGGGCATATCCGCCAGGATATAGGGCGTCATGGCATAGGAAAACGCTTTGACAATGCCGGGGATGATAAACACCAGCGACCAGAGGAAGATCCACAGCTGCATCCACAGATAGCCGCCGATCTTGCGGCCCACGTTGTCAAAGCTGCGGTTGAGCGCGTCGCCCACGCCGCAGGCCACGCCGCGGTAAAGACAGAGCATTGACCAGCCCAGCGCCACAGCCAGCGGTCCGGCAAGAATCACACTGGCAATGCCAAAGCTGACCGCCGACAGGCCGGCCATCGCCACGGCATAGAGGATGGTCATCACCAGCGCCGTGCCATAGTTGTTCCGCAGGGCCTGCTTGGCCTGCATTTTGATTTCTGCGCGAGATTTCATGGGGTTCATTCCAAGCACCTCTCTTACTTTTGAAGCCTATGCCGCTTCTGCCCTCAGTATACCGGCCGCGGCGCAATTATTCAATAGAAAAGAGTATCTTTCCGTTGATTTTTGTCGCCTCGGCCACCCGCTCCGGCTCCAGCGCCCGCAGCTGCGCAATCCGCTGAGCCACCAGGGGCAGCCAGCGGCTGTCATTGCGGTGGCCGCGGTGCGGCTCCGGGGCCATATAGGGGCAGTCGGTCTCCAGCAGCAGGCGCTCCAGCGGCAGCCATTGCAGCACCTCGGGGGCGCGCCGCGCGTTTTTAAACGTCACCGCGCCGCCAAAGCCCAGATACCAGCCCAGCTGCACCAGCTCTTTGGCCTGCTCCAGCGAGCCGGAATAGCAGTGGAACACGCCGCGTACCCGGCCGGCGAACTTGCGCACCAGCGCCATGGCGTCGCCATGGGCCTCGCGCTCGTGGACAATCACGGGCAGGCCCAGCTCGGCCGCCAGCGCCAGCTGCTGCTCAAAGCAGCGCAGCTGCGCCTCGCGCGGCTCGTCATAGTGATAGTCCAGGCCGATCTCACCAATGGCCTTCACCCGGGCGTTTCCCGCCAGGGCAGCATAGCAGTCCAGGTCCGCAGCAGTCATGTTCTGGCAGTCATCCGGGTGGCTGCCCACGGCGGCATAGACATAGTCATATGCCTGGGCCAGCGCCAGCGAGGCCAGCGACGAGGCGCGGCTGCAGCCGCAGTTCATCACCAGGCTGACATTTCCCTCCGGCAGCAGGTGGCCCAGCAGCTCGCCGCGGTCGTTGTCAAAGCGCGGATCGTCATAGTGGGCATGCGTGTCGAAATACATGGTTTATTCCCCCCGTTGGTTCTGCTCCAGCCAGATCAGCAGCACGGCCACGTCCGCCGGACTGACGCCGGAGATGCGCGAGGCCTGGCCCAGGTTCTGCGGCCGGATCTGCGCCAGCTTCTGCCGCGCCTCCAGCCGCAGGCCGGCAATGGCGGCATAGTCGATGCCGTCGGGCAGGGCGCGGGCCTCTTCCTTTTCAAACTCGGCCACGTCGTGGAGCTGCCGGGTGATATAGCCGGCGTATTTCAGCTGAATCTCCACCTGCTCGGTAACGGCCGGGTCCAGCGCCGGGCGCGCCGGGTCAAAGGGGGCCAGGTCGGCATAGTGCAGCTGCGGCCGGCGCAGCAGGTCGGCCAGCCGGGCCGAGCCCTGCACCGGCGCGGTGTCCCGGGCCGCCAGCAGGGCGTTCAGTTCCTCGCTTTCAGCCACGCCGGTGGACTCCAGCCGGCGGATCTCCCGGCGCACCGCCTCATATTTCGCGCCGATGGCGTCATAGCGCGCCTGGGTGATCAGCCCCAGCCGCAGGGCAAACTCGCGCATGCGCCAGTCGGCGTTGTCCTGCCGGTGCAGCAGGCGGTATTCGCTGCGCGAGGTCATGATGCGATAAGGCTCGTTGGTGCCCTTGGTCACCAGATCGTCAATCAGCGTGCCGATATAGCCGTCGGAGCGGCGAAGAATCAGCGGCTCGCGGCCCAGGCACTTCAGCGCCGCGTTGGCCCCGGCCACAAAGCCCTGCACCGCCGCCTCCTCATAGCCCGAGGAACCGTTAAACTGCCCCGCGCCGTACAGACCAGGCACCTTTTTGCACTCCAGCGTGGGATACAGCTCGGTGGGGTCCACACAGTCATATTCAATGGCATAGGCCGGGCGCATCATCTCAGCCCGCTCCAGCCCGGCAATGGTGTGCAGCATCTCCAGCTGCACGTCCTCCGGCAAGCTGGAGGAAAAGCCCTGGATGTACATCTCGTCGGTGCCCAGGCCGCAGGGCTCGATGAACAGCTGGTGCCGCGGCTTGTCGGCAAAGCGCACCACCTTGTCCTCAATCGAAGGGCAATAGCGCGGGCCAATGCCCTCGATCACACCGGAATACAGCGGCGAACGGTGCAGATTGGCGCGGATGACGGCGTGGGTGCGCTCGTTGGTATAGGTGAGATAGCACAGGGCGCGGTTCTCCGGCGGCGTGACGGTGGAAAAGCTGAAGGGCACCACCACCTCGTCGCCGGGCTGCGGCTCCATGCGTGAAAAGTCGATGCTGCGGGCGTTCACGCGGGGCGGCGTGCCGGTTTTGAACCGGCGCATGCGCAGGCCCAGCGCCCGCAGACTGCCGGTCAGACCGGTGGCGGCGTGCATGCCATCCGGGCCGGAGGCATAGACGCACTCGCCCACAATCACGCGGCCCTCCAGATAGGTTCCGGTGGCGACAACCACGGCCCGCGCCTCGTAAATGGCGCCCAGCTGCGTCAGCACGCCGCACACCGCGCCGGTCCCGTCGGTGCGGATGGCCGTGACCATCGCCTGCTTGAGATCCAGGTTGGGCTGGCGCTCCAGCGTGCGCTTCATGTCCTCCTGATAGCGGCGGCGGTCGGCCTGCGCCCGCAGCGAATGCACCGCCGGGCCCTTGCCCCGGTTGAGCAGCCGGTACTGGATGCAGCAGCGGTCAGCCGCCCGGCCCATCTCGCCGCCCAGGGCGTCCAGCTCGCGCACCAGGTGGCCCTTGCCGGTGCCGCCGATGGCCGGGTTGCAGGGCATGTTGCCCACCGCGTCGAGATTCACCGTGAACACCACCGTGCGCAGGCCCATCCGGGCGGCGGCCAGCGCCGCCTCGATCCCCGCGTGCCCCGCGCCGATGACGGCCACGTCATAGCGCCCGGCAAAATATTCTTGCATAACCGCACCCTCTCTGTTGGCTAAAAAATCAGGTCGTATCGCGTCCCGTGGGACAGCAGCACCGCGTCCGTCAGCCGAATGCGGAGAATGTGCGTGTCGGGGTCGTGCTCGTCGGTGTGCCCGTTGTCATACCACGCGGCAAAGGCCTGCCGCAGGCAGTCGCGCAGCGCGCGGTTGTCCGCGGCCATCAGGGGGCCAAGGTCCTCGGCCACGCCGTGGCCGGTAAACCACTCGCCGCTGACGGCCACCCGGGGCTGTGCCCGGATCTGCCGCATCTTGTTGGACAGCGCATGGGTAATGACATAAAACGCGCCGCCGGCATAATGGCCGTTGACGGTGCGCACCTGGGGCAGGCCGTTTTCCACGGTCGCCAGGGCAATCAGCGCGTCGCCGCCAAAGCGCTCGGCCATGACAGCCCCGGCCTGCGGAGGAATGGACATGGTTCTCACTCCTGAAGCGCCGGGCAGGGGTATCCCCGCCCGGCGCCGGTGTTATTTATGATATTTGCCCCCGGCCTGAATGCTCTCGGCCCGGTAGAGCTGCTCGAGCAGCATCACCCGCGCCAGATGGTGGGGGAAGGTCATCTTCGACATGGACAGGCGAAAGTCCGCCTGGGCCTTCAGCCCGGCGTCGATGCCAAAGCTGCTGCCCAGCAGAAACACCGCGCCGGGGCGCAGCTGCTTGACCTCTGCCAGCTTGCCGGCCAGCTGCTCGGACGAGAGCGGCGTTCCCTCGGGCGTGAGGGCGCACAGCCACGCGCTTTTGGGCAGGGCGCGGCGCACCGCCTCGGCCTCGCGGGCCAGGGCCGCCTCGATCTGGCTCTGCGAGGGCGAATCCGGCAGGCGCTGCTCCGGCAGCTCCACCAGCTCCAGCTGGCAATAGCCGCCCAGGCGCTTGCGGTATTCGGCCACCGCATCGAGGTAGAACCGTTCCTTCAGCTTGCCCACGGCGATGATCGTCACGGCAAACATCAGCGCAGGAACCCGTCGAGGATCTGCTGCTCGGCCTCCTCGGCCGTCAGGCCCAGGGTCATCAGCTTGAGGATCTGCTCGCCGGCAATTTTGCCGATGGCGGCCTCGTGGATCAGCTGCGCGTCCACGTGGTTGGCCGTCAGCTCGGGGATGGCGCGCACGCGGGCCTTGTCCATGATGATGGCGTCGCAGGTGACGTGGCCAAAGCAGGCGCAGTTGCCGCTCAGGCGGGGATAGAACACCTGGTGCGACTGCTCCTTGGCCACCGAGCGCGAGGTGATCGAGGCCTTGGCCCCGTCGCCGTTCAGCTCGACCTCCATGTCGGACACGGCGCTCTGCTCGCCGTGGGTCAGCAGCTTTTCGCTGATGACCACCTCGGCGCCGCGGCCCACCACCACCTTGGTAAAGCGCTTTGTGTCGTCCACGCCGCGGATCTGCGAGGTGTCCATGTCCAGCGTGGCGCCCTCCTCCAGATAGGCGATGGTCTGGGGGTTGAGGATGCGCTTGCCGGTACCCTCGCCCTCGCCATAGTGCTTTTCCACATAGCTCACGTGGGCGTTTTTGCCGATATAAAAGGTGTGGATACCGTCGTGCTGCGAGGTGTCGCAGCCGCAGTTGTGGATGCCGCAGCCGGCGACAATCTCCACCGTGGCGCCCTCGCCGATATAAAAGTCGTTGTACACCAGGTCGTTCATGCCGCTCTCGGTCAGCACCACCGGGATGTGCACGCTTTCAAACGCCGTGCCGGGGGCCACCCGGATGTCAATGCCGGGCTTGTCCGTCTTGGGGGTAATCTCCACGTTTTTGGTGCTGCGCCGCTGAACGCCCTTGCCGTTTTCACGCAGGTTAAACGCGCCCTCGGCAGGCAGCTCGTCCAGGTCAGAGATGACGTGCAGCAGATTCTTTTCCACTTCGCCCAGCATTATAACCCCTCCTGTTCCGCCGCGCTGCAGGTGCTCACCGTGTCGCGCATGATCAGCGGGAACACCTCGTCCACGCTGCCGCGGGCCTTTACCTCGCCCCCGGCGATGAGGACAATTTCGTCGGCCAGGCGGATGATGCGCTCCTGATGGGAGATGATGATCACCGTGGCCTTGCCGCCCGCGTGCAGCGCGCGGAAGGTCTCGGTCAGCTTGGCAAAGCTCCAGAGGTCGATACCCGCCTCCGGCTCGTCAAAAATCATCAGCGAATGCTCGCGCCCGCTGCCGCGGGCAAGAATGGTGGCGATTTCGATGCGCTTAAGCTCGCCGCCGGAGAGGCTGGCGTCCACGTCGCGGCCTACATAGTCGCGGGCGCACAGGCCCACCTTGGTCAGATAGGCGCAGCACTGGTCGTGGGTCAGCTGCTGGTCGCTGCCGGCGGCCAGCTGCAGCAGGTCCGACACCCGCATGCCCTTGAACCGCGGGGGCGCCTGAAAGCCATAGCTGATGCCCAGGCGGGCGCGCTCGGTGATGCTCAGGTGGGTCACGTCAGCCCCGTTCCAGCGGATGGCTCCGCCGGTGGGCTGCTCAATGCCCATAATCAGCTTGGCCAGCGTGGTCTTTCCGCCCCCGTTGGGGCCGGTGATCACCACAAACCGCCCCTCGGGGATTGTCAGCGATACATCCTTGACAATGTTGGTTGTTCCGGCTGTAAACTGTACATGCTCTAACTCCAGCATGAGAAAATCACATCCTTCTGTCGATCAAACGCGGCGCAGCGCGCCGCAGCCATCATACCATATTGCGGCAGAATGCGCAAGGGCAGGAGGGGGGGAAACCGCCCCTCCTGCCCGGGCCGGGTCAGCCGGCGACCTCGTATCCGGCGGCGGCGACGGCCTGACGCAGCGCCTCGGCCGGGGCCGTGCCCTCCACCTGGGCCGTGCCGGCCTTGAGGTCCACCGTGACGGCCGTCACGCCGGGCACCGCTGCCAGCGCCTTTTCCACCCGCGCCTGGCAGTGGGCGCACATCATGCCCTTAATCTGCAGGGTTGTCATAAAAAAAACACTCCTTGTCTCGTCTGTTGGGGGCGGACACGACGCTCCCGCTGTTATGATACCATATTATACGGAAAAAATCCACCTGCTCCGCACAGGACAATTTCCGCGCCTGGGGACAGAAAAAATACGAATGCCGGACTCTGCACCCCTACAAAGTCCGGCACTCGTATAGAAAAGCTGACCGCAAATCATTCCGGCCGCGGACACTTCCGCGAACCATTTATATCATACCCCATTGCGTTTCGCAACGCAATGATGTATACTATACAATAATTGATCAATCCTCATCTGATGCCAAAAGGGGCTCCGCCGTATGCCGCTCAAAAATTCCCTGACCGACCTGACAATCCGCTTTGCCGGGTTCGACTCGGTTCACGCCGCAGACTATGTATTCAACCCGCCCCACGCCATCGACTGTTATGTGCTGCTGCTGACCAACACGCCTGCAAAGTTTTTTCACAACGGCGTGCTGGAGGCCTTTCCCGCCGGCTGCGCCGTACTTTATGCGCCCATGCAGCGGATCTATTACCAGGCGCACAACGGCCCCTTCAGCGACAACTGGCTGTATTTCGCTACCAGCAGCCCCGCGTTTGCTTCGTTTCCGGGCCTTGGCAGGCCAATGCGCATGTCTGACCCGGAGTATCTGCGGCGGCTGTTTCAGCTGATCACCTGGGAATCGTCCACGAAGAACCACAATGACGAAATCCTCGAGCACCTGCTCCGGGTGATGTATCTGCGCCTGATGGACGATTATGCCGCCCAGGGGCAGACCCCCATGCAGTACGCCCTGACGCGCCTGCACAGAGAGATTGTCAACAGCCCGGAGTATCCCTGGACGGTGGCGCACATGGCGCGGCAGCTGTCGGTCAGCCCGGGCTATCTGCAGGCCATGTACAAGAAGGAATTCGGCGTGTCGTGCATTGACGACGTCATTGACGCCCGCCTGCGCAAGGCGCAGGAGATCTTGTCCTATACCGACGACAGCATCGCGGATGTGGCCGCCGCCTGCGGCTATCGCAACGTGGAGCACTTTATCCGCCAGTTCCGCAAGGCCTTCGGCGTCACACCCGCCGCCTTCCGCAAAGCGCGGCGGGCCGCGCCGCTCACGGACGCGCCCAGGAGCGGGCCGGGAAGCGCACCCGGGCTGACAACGGAACCCACCGCCCTGGCCGGCGGCCTTTCCCGCACGCCCACTATGTGGCTGCGGCCGGACGACGCGGCCGCACCGGCGTCGGAGGAGGATTTTCACACGCCCATGGACCCATCGACAGACAACAGCAGCCCCTGACCGCAGTCAGGGGCTGCTGCGTGTTTCCGGTTCTGTCAATTGCTCTGCGGATCCTGCGAGATGTCCGAGCCGAAGTATTTGATGGCGGCCTCGGACAGCTTGCCCTCCTCGCGCAGCTCGGCCAGGGCCTGATTGACGGCCTTGACCAGCGACTCGGTAGCTGCCTCCTTGCGCACGGGGATGGCCACCAGGCTGGCATCGTCGGTGAGGGCCGCCACCTTCAGCGCCGCCTCCGGGTGGACGTTCATATAGTCATAGAACGAAACGTCGGCGTTGAGCGTGGCGTCCACGCGGCCGGAGAGCACCATCTCCAGCGTCTGATCCAGCGAGTCCACGCCGCTGACCGTAGCGCCATACTGCTCGGCCAGGGTCATATAGGTGCTGTCGATGCTGTTGGCCGTGGTCTTGCCGGCCAGGTCTTCAAAGGTGTGGATGGTGTTGTTGTCATCACGGACAATCAGCGCCGTGCGGATGTAGCAATAGGGGTCGGTAAAGCTGTATTTGGCCTTGCGCTCGTCGTCGACCTCCACGCCGTTGATCACCATATCATAGCGGCCGGACTCCACGCCGGCCAGCAGGGTGGTCCAGTCGCCCTCGACAAAGGTGGCCTTAACGCCCAGCTTGTCGGCGATCATCTGGCCCACCTCAACATCATAGCCCACCAGCTGGTCGTTTTCGTCATGATAGGTCCAGGGAGCCCACACACCCTCCATGGCAATGATCAGCTCGCCCCGCTGCTGGATCTGCGCCAGCAGGTCGCCGTCGGCGGCCGCCGGCTGCGCGGCGCTGCATCCGGCCAGGACGCCCAGCAGCAGCATCGCTGCCAGCATGGCTGCAAATACACGTTTTTTCATCTTGGTTGCTCCTTTCTGATTCAGGCACCCTGTGCCCGGTTCAACACGTTTTGGATAAACTCGCGGCTGCGGGGCTGCCGGGGGTGCTCGAAGAAGTCCTTCGAGCTTTCGGCCTCAACCACCACGCCGTGCTCCATGAATACCACCTTGTTGGACACGTCGCGGGCAAAGCTGATCTCGTGCGTGACCACCAGCATGGTCATCCCCTCGCGGGCCAGCTGCTGCATCACGCCCAGCACCTCGCCGATCAGCTCGGGATCCAGGGCCGAGGTCGGCTCGTCGAAGAAGATGATCTCCGGATTGGTAGCCAGCGCCCGGGCGATGGCCACGCGCTGCTGCTGCCCGCCGGAGAGCTGGTTGGGATAATAGTCATAGCGGTCGGACAGGCCCACCTTGTCCAGCATCCGCCGGCCAATTTCCATGGCCTCGGTCTTGGGTGTCCTGCGGGCCACGATCAGCCCCTCGGTGACGTTCTGCAGGGCGGTTTTGTTGCGGAAGAGGTTATAGCTCTGAAAGACAAAGGCCGTTTTCTTCCGCAGGCGGGCAATGTCCTTCTTGCTCATGTGGCCCAGGTCGAACTGCTCGCCGTCAAAGATCATCCGGCCGCTGTCGGCCGTCTCCAGAAAGTTGATGCAGCGCAGCAGCGTGGTCTTACCGGAGCCGCTGGGCCCCAGCACCGCCACCACGTCGCCCTTTTCCACGTTCAGATCCACGCCCTTGAGCACCTCCAGGCTGCCAAAGGCCTTGTGAATTTGTTTGATTTCCAGCATAGGCGGCTCCTTAATAAACTCCATAGGCATTGAGCTTTTTCTCCACCACGGCCTGCAGGCGGGTGAGCACCGTACAGAACAGCAGGTAGATCAGCGCCAGCTCGATGTACAGCGCCAGCGGCTCATAGGTGCGGGCCACGATGCGCTGCGTGGCCATAAACATCTCGGACACAGTAATGGTGGCGGCCAGCGAGGTGTCCTTCACCAGGGCGATGAGCGAATTGGACAGCGGGGGAAAGGCCGTGCGGAAGGCCTGGGGCAGGACGATGCGCCGCATGATCTGAAAATAGCTCATGCCCACGCAATAGCCCGCCTCCATCTGCCCGCGGGGCACCGACTCCAGCGCTGCGCGCATGGTCTCGGCGCAATAGGCCCCCTCGTTGATGGAAAACACCAGCACCGCACAGGGGAACGGGTCGATCAGCACACCCAGCTTGGGCAGGCCGAAAAACACCACAAACAGCTGCACCAGCACCGGCGTGCCGCGGAACACCCAGATGTAAAACCGGGCCAGCTGCTTCAGCCCCCGGACGTTGGCCACCTGCACCATGGCAGTGAACACGGCGATGACCAGCGCGCAGCTGAAGGCGATCACCGTCAGCGGGATGGTGACGGTCAGGCCGGGGATCAGGATTTTGCTGAAAGAATCCAGCAGAATTTGTGCTAAACGCTCGCTCATGGCGGCCAGACTCCCTTCGTGACGGCGCTCCCCGCCGTCTTCGTTAGCATACTATGCGAAAGGCAGTCTGTCAAGGGGGAATTCGCCAATCCGGTCCGGTTTGTTGACCGGGCCGGGCAAATGGGCGCAAAAGCGGGCGCATGTCCCATCAGATGAGACATGCACCCGCTTTTTCATGTGTTGTGCTGCTTGACCCGCAGGTGGTTGACCGCCTTGGCAAAGGCCAGCTGGGAGAGGACATAGTCGCGGTGCCCCTGCTTTTCGCGCAGCTGGAGCAGCGCCTCCTCCGCCCGGCGGCGCTCGGCCTCCTCGTTGATCTCGTCGGGGCGCAGGGCCGAGTCGCACAGCAGCTGCACCTGGTTATCCGCCACGTGGAGCATGCCCTGCGTCACGGCGCAGACCTGCTTT
>CACXCV010000211.1 GCA_902766215.1 Oscillospiraceae bacterium | reverse complement strand
GATGCCAGCACAGTGCTTACCCTCACCTCCCCGCCATCGGACTGGATGGTGTCCGTTTGATACACCGTGCGCGCGCCCTCGCGGCAGGTGATCAGGCAGCTGACCGTGCCAACGCCGTCAATCTGGCCGAGAATCTGCTCCATCTGCCGGCACAGGTCGGCCTGCTGCACCGGCTCTGCCGCCGCGGGCACAGCCGCCGGACCGGCCGCCTGCTGCCCGTTCCGCCCGGGCAGCAGCATCAGCACCGCGCCCAACAGGATCACAAGGCCGGCATAGCGATAGCGCTTGAGCTTGTCGAGCCACGGCGTCAGACGCTGCTTTATGGCTCCGTCCACGTCACATGCTCCTCCGCAATGGCCAGCTGCTCTGCAATCCAGCGGTTGAGCTGTCCGCGCTGCGCCGCCGTCGCGTATCCCGTCAGCTGCACCGCCGCCGGATAGGGATAGGTTTCGCCCTGCTGCGTCTGCACTGTCACAGCCACTGTCACCCCCAGTTCTTCTGCTTTGTCCAAGATATATGTCTGAGCTTGTTCGGATATGATACGGCTGAGCAATTCGCGGTTTTTTACCTCGATGCCCGTCTGGGCCATCTGCGCCTGCATGCGCGAGCGGCTGAGCAGCTGCGCTGTCTCGTCCAGGTCAAAGCGCACCAGCGGCGAGCAGAGCACCAGCAGCAGCGCCAGCGCCGAACTCAGGCGCGCAGCGCGGCTGTCCTCCCCCGCTGCGCCGGTGACGATCGCGCCCAGCAGCGCCGCCGACATCAGGCCCAGCAGCCAGTCCCGCAGCCAGCCGCTCATGCGCCGCTCAGCCGCAGGGCGCACACGCAGCTGAACACCGCCAGCAGCAGCGCCACCGCCGTCATCGCCAGCACCATGCCCATCGCCGCCGCCATAACGTCCAGCAGCCTGGTCAGGCCCAGCCCGTCCACCACCGCCGATAATGCCGCCGACAGCTTCAGTCCCAGATATTGCAGGCCGATGCGGGCAAAGGGCACGGCACAGATTGCAAAGGCTCCCAGCAAACCAAACACCCCCACTGCGTTTTTCAGCATTCCGGCGCTGACCAGCACAGTCTCTGCCGCGTCGGAAATAATCGACCCTACCACCGGCACGGCCGTGGATACCGCCAGCTTGACCGCCTTGACCGCCGTGCCGTCGGCGCTGCCGCTGACCACGCCGCTGAGCGTGAGATAGGCCACAAAGGCAGTGGCAATCCCCTTCAGGCACAGCGTCACGAACCACTTCAGCAGCGCCGCCACGCGGGTCAGCGTCTCGTTGCCCAGGGCGGCGGCGGCCGTGCCTGCCGCCACAAAGCCATAGACCAGCGGCAGCAGCAGGCTGGTGACCAGACGCAGCAGCAGGTTGAGAAAAAACGCCGTCCCTGCGTGCAGCGCCGCCGCGGTGGTCACCGCGCCCGTGGCCGCCACGCTGGCCGAGAGCGTGGTCAGCAGCGCCGCAGAGAACACCTGCAGCTGCTCCAGCGTCTCCTGCCCGGCGGCAAACACGCTCTGCAGCCCGGCGGTACACGCCGCAGCAATGGCCAGCGCGCCCACCAGGCGCAGAATCTGCGCCCCGCCCGTTCCCACCGTGTGGACCAGGCTGCACAGCAGCACAATGCCCAGCAGCAGACCCACCGTGCGCATGGACTGGGGCAGATGCTGCCGCAGCGCCCCCAGCGCCGCCTGGCCGATGCGCTCCAGCCCCTGGGAAAAGCTGCCCGCCTCCGTCTCGGCAACAGACGGGAGCAACGCCGCCGCCTCATCCGGCAGCGCCTGCTCCAGCTGGTCGGTCTGCGCCATCTCGGCCTGCTCCGGCAGGATCTCCGCCGCGGCGCAGGCCGGGCTGAGCGCCCACAGCAGCACCAATGCAGCCAGCAGCCGCCTCATGTTCCCCCTCCCATCAGCGTTTGCAGCAACGACAGCACCGCCTCCATCAGCGGCAGCGCCGCGCAGAGGGCCAGAATCTCGCCGCCGCGCCCAACCAGCTCGCCCAGGGCCTTCTGTCCCGCGTCGCGGCAGATTTCCGCGCCCATGCGGCTGACCATGGTAATGGCCAGCACCTTCCACAGCGGCGCCAGCAGCGACTGTTCCAGCCCCACGCTCTGCTGCAGCCGCCGGGCAAAGGCCAGCAGCGGCCGCAGCGCCTGCACCGCCACCACGCCGGCCAGCACACAGACCGCCAGCGTGAGTAACGGGCCAAAGCCCCTGGCCTGCACAATCTGCGCCAGCACCGCAGCCAGCACACCCAGCACCACCAGCTGTATCGCCTGCTCCATCAGAAGTCGAACAGCCGCTTGACCAGGTCGAACAGGTCGGCAATCTCCTGCACCAGGATCATCAGCACCACCACCAGCCCCGCCAGCGTGGTCATGGTCGCCTGCTCCTCCCGGCCGGAGCGCACCAGCACCTGATTGAGGATGGACACGATTATGCCCACCGCCGCAATTTTGAAAATCAGATCGATGTCCATAACTACACCAGCACAATCGCCAGCGCCAAACCGGTGCAGATGCCCAGCGCACCCCAGCTTTTCGCCTGGGTGTCCAGCTGGCGGCGGCAGCGCTCCTCCGCCTGCCGCAGCCGCGCCTGGGCCGAGTCAAGCATCCGCTGCTGGCTCTGCAGGTCATAGCAGCCCAGGGCGTTGGCCAGCTCCAGCAGAATGGCGTTTTCCCGCGGTTCCAGGCGCAGGGGCGTCAGGTTTTTGCGCATCAGGTGCAGCGGCGTGGACAGCGGCTGGCTGAGCATGTCCCGGCTCAGCCGGTCAAACAGCTGCGCGGCCGCGCCGTCGAGACTCAGCGCCAGCTTTTTGAACAGATCCGGCAGGGGCGTCAGGCTGCTGGTCAGCTCGGCCCGCATCAGCGACAGCGCGCCGTCCAGCTGCTCGAGCAGCGCCAGCTGCCGCCGCAGCCGCGCCGCCGGGGCCAGGCCTGTCCAGCCGGAGGCAAACACGATCATCAATCCGCCAATCAGTTTCAGCATGTCCACCACTCCAATCTGACCGCCGACCGGTCCACCTTCGCCAGGCAGGGAAACAGCTCGCGCAGGGACGGAAAGCGCTCGCGCAGCTCGGCGCAGTCGGCCGCGTGGGCCGTGGCCAGCAGCGTCACGCCGCAGCGCGCGGCGTGGAGCAGCGCGTCCAGCTCCTCCCGGGAGACAATTTCGTCCATGGCCAGCACCGAGGGATTCATCACCCGCAGCAGCAGCTCCAGCGCCTGGCCGCGCGGGCCGCCGGTCAGCACATCGGTACCCCGGCCCACGTCAAAGCAGGGCACGCCGTCCCGCGCCGCCGCCAGCTCGCCGCGCTCGTCCGCCACGGCCACCCGCCGGCCCAGCCGGTCGGAGCACAGGCGGATCAGGTCGCGCAGCACCGTCGTCTTGCCGCAGCCCGGCGGGCCAATCAGCAGCAGGTTCTGCCGTCCGGCCCGCAGGGCCGGAAGCAGCGGCTCCGCCACGCCCGGCACCTGCCGGGCAATGCGCAGGTTGACCGACGAGAGCGTGCGAAAGCTGGCAATCCGCCCCTCCTTCACCACCGCCTCGCCGCAAAAACCCAGGCGGTGCCCGCCGGGCAGCGTGAGAAAGCCCTCGCCCAGGGCAGCAAAGCTGCTGTGCCCCGAGGCGGCCCCCACCAGCTGCTCCAGCTGGGCGCGCGTCACGGGCGGCGCCTCCAGCGGGCGCTCGCGCCCGGCAAAGACCGCGCCGGGCTGCCGCCCGGCCCGCAGGCGCAGCTCTTCCAGCGTGGAAAAATCCAGTCCTTCCGCCGCCCTCCGAAGCTCCGGCGGCAGCAGCGGCAGCACGTTCTTCTGCATGTCCATCCCTCCCGCTGCAATCCTATGGCTCGTCCCCGCGGGATATGCACACAAAAAAGCACACCCGCGCTGTGCCGCGCGGGTGTGCTGGATGCGGTATGGAATTTTCAGCTTTTCTTTTCAAACTGGGTCCGGCACTTTGGGCAGCGGATTTTAATCATGCCCTTGCCGCGGGGGACGCGCACCGTCTGGCCGCACTGCGGGCAGGCAAAATAGCGGTGCTGCCGGTCGGTCAGGCGGGCCTTGAGCCGGCGGAACAGGCCCGTAAAGCGGAGGTTCTCCTCACGCCGCTTGGCCACGTTGCGCGAATACATGCGAAAGATGGAATAGGCCAGGCAGAGAAACGCCAGCCCCGACATCCACGCCAGCCTGGGCACAGACGCCAGCAGCACAAACACCATGCCCAGCACCAGCGCCACCCAGCCCAGCGTGTCGCTGCCGTTGCGCCCCATCATAAACCGTTGCAGTCCGTATTTCAATCGTTGCAGCACTGTTCCACCCTCCAGATGTTGTTCTGCCGTCTATTATACTCCCCCGCAGACAGATCGCAACCACCCGCACCGAGGATTTACAGAATGTTCACCTTCCGCTCCAGCGCGCGCCGGTGGCCTCCAGCAGCCGCAGCGGCACCTCTCCGCTTTGATCCGCGCCGGTCACGGTACCATAGACTGCGCGGCCGCCGGCCAACGCCACATATTCCATTCCGCCCGGCACATACCACGCCGCGTCCAGTCCGTCGATCTGCACCGAAACATACTGATCGGCGGCGGCAAAGATGCCGTGCTCCCGCATGGAGCGTGCCATCTGCCGCGCCAGCCAGGGCGAACGGAGGTCATACACATCCTGCCAGACATAAATCTCTGTCTGCGGATCCACCAGCTCGCAGACGGCATACCCCGTGCCGAAGGGAAACAGCGGCGCGCGCTGCACCTGATTGACCCGGCCGCTGCGCAGCTGAAGCGATGCCTCCTCCACCGGGACACGGGGTAGGTTCAGTGCCTGCGAGGCCATGACATAGGCCCCGTCGCTCTGCGCCGGCAGCGGTGCGGTACCGCGCCACATTGCCAGCGCCAGGACCAGCTCCGCTGCCAGGCAGACGGCAGACAGCGCGCTCAGCCCCCGGCGCACCGCCCGATAGCCCAGGCGACGGCGGGCACGGGGCATCTGCCCGCTTTGCAGGCGGCGGCGCAGGCGCGTAATCGCCCCCAGGGCATAGCTGCTCTCCCACACGGCGCGCAGAAAGCTCAGCCCGCAGAACAGCAGCATCCAGAAGCCGGTCAGCAGGTCGGCAAGCGGCCGGGTGCAGACCAGCGCCGTCAGCCCCCCGATCAGCAGCACCGAGAGCAGCATGATCACAAAGTCGCGCCGGTAATACCGCTGCAGGCGGGCGATCATCGCGTCCTGCTGGGGGTCGCCGGCGTCATAGGGCTGCGGAACCTGCGCCTGCAGGGGCGCAGCAAAGACATAGACCTCGTCCCGCCGGGCGGCCAGCTGCCAGCCGCTGTCTTCATACAGCTGCTGCTTTTCCGCCGGCAGGTCGTCCGGCTCGTCCAGCAGCACCGGGCGCGGCGTGAATTCCAGCCAGAATTGCAGCTGCTGCGGCCCGGTGCGCCGGTACCGGTCCCAGCGCACGCCGCGCTTGTCCAGCATCCAGCCCCGCCGCGCCATGGCGGCATAGTATTCCTGCGCCTCTGCCACGGCCCAGCGCTCCGGCGTGGGCCGCCATGTATACTTCATCCTGTTTCCTCCTCCGTCGTTAAAAAGGCGCCGTCCCGCAGCAGCAGCCGCAGGCGCTCATATTCCGCCAGCAGAACCTGCCGGCCCAGCTCCGTCAGGGCATAGGTCTTGCGCCGGCCGTCGCTGTCCTCCAGCACAATCCACCCGTCGTCCTGCATCCGCGAAAGCAGGCCGTAGAGCGTCCCCGGGCCGATCTGCACCCGCTCGCGGGACAGCTGCCGGATCTGCTGCATCAGGGCATAGCCATGGGCCGGGTGCGCCAGAGCCAGCAGGACATAATACATTGGCTCGGTCAGAGGGCCGCTCATGTGCTCACCACCATTATATCGAATCTCGTTATATCGAGATTCATACTATCACAATGTGCCGCGTCTGTCAAGCCGCGCGGCAAGCAAAAAAAGCACCGGGACCGTATGGTCTCGGTGCTTTTGAACTGGTTTTGAAACAGGCAGCGATCAGCGCTTGCTGAACTGAGGAGCACGACGTGCTGCCTTCAGACCGTACTTCTTGCGTTCCTTCATTCTCGGGTCGCGGGTCAGGAAACCGGCAGCCTTCAGCGTGGGCTTATACTCGGTCTCGTTGACCTTCAGCAGAGCGCGGGAAATGCCATGACGGATAGCGCCAGCCTGACCGGCCACGCCGCCGCCGGCGACAGTGCAGATAACGTCAACCTTGCCCAGCAGGCCGGTGGCGGTCAGGGGCTGACGAACCAGCAGCTTCAGGGTGTCCAGGCCGAAATAATCGTCGATGTCGCGGCCATTGATGGTAATGGAGCCGGTGCCGCCCTCATAGACGCGCACACGGGCAACGGAGGACTTGCGACGGCCAGTGCCGTACTGATAAGGTCTCTTGCTCTCGTACATGATGTGTTACCTCCTTTAACCCAGCGTCCAGGCTTCGGGCTTCTGTGCGGCATGGGGATGCTCGGCGCCCTGATAGATCTTCAGGCGGCGGGCAGCGTTACGGCCGATGGAATTCTTCGGCAGCATGCCCTTAACAGCCATCTCCATGGCGAATTCGGGACGCTCGTTCATGAGGTCCTTATACTTCGTCTCTTTCAGGTGGCCAATCCAGCCGGTGTGGCGCTGATACTTCTTCTGCTCCAGCTTGTTGCCGGTCAGGACGGCCTGCTCGGCGTTGATCACGATGACAAAATCACCGCAGTCAACGTTGGGCGTAAAGTCAACCTTGTGCTTGCCCCGCAGGAGGTTTGCAACCGTGACGGCGGTACGGCCCATCGGCTTGCCGGCGGCATCGATCACATACCACTTGCGCTGCACAGTCTCATTCTTGGCGAGCGTCGTGGACATAATGAATCTTCCTTTCTGGCTGAGGCGGCAGATGCCGCATCAATTTTTTTGACAAAGCCGCGCAGAACCGTTACAATAAAATCCGCGCGGCGCTTTTTCACGCGAGTTATTTTATACCATAGTAAAAATCGAATGTCAACCGCTATTTTAATTAAACCAGATTATCTTCGGATGAACTCTCTGTATCTCCTGTTTTCTCTTCTGTTCTCTCGTTTTCTCTCATCTCAATTTTCTTTTTTATCTGGAGGAATACCATATGCAGCGTTTGATGGGGCTTACCCGGCGGTGTGCCGAGGATTATCACATGATTGCGCCCGGCGACCGGATTGCCGTGGGCGTCAGCGGCGGTAAGGATTCGCTGACGCTCCTGCTTCTGCTGGCCAGGCTGCGGGAATATTGGCCCGGCGGCTTCGAGCTGGAGGCCATGACCGCCGATATGGGCCTGGGGATGGACTTCTCCCCCGTGGAAGCGTTCTGCCGGCAGCTGGGCGTGCCCTACACGCTGATCCCCACCAAAATCGGGCCGATTATCTTTGACTATCGCCAGGAGAAAAACCCCTGCTCCATGTGCGCCAAGCTGCGCCGCGGCGCGCTGCACAACGCCATGCTTGAGCGCGGCATTCACAAAATCGCGCTGGGGCACCACCACGACGACGCGGTGGAGACCTTTCTGATGAGCCTGATCTACGAGGGCCGGCTGAGCTGCTTTCAGCCGGTGACTGAGCTGGACCGCACCGGCATCACCCAGATTCGCCCCATGCTCTATCTCAGCGAGCAGGCCATCACCCACTTTGCCCAGCGGATGGACCTGCCGGTGGTCCACAACCTCTGCCCCGCGGACAAAAGCACCAAGCGCGAGGAGATCAAGCAGCTGCTCTATCGCCTGGGCGAGGATTATCCCGGCGTGAAGGAGCGGATTTTCGGCGCCATGCAGCGCCTGCCGCTGCCGGAGTGGGGTCCGGATCACCCCGGCCGCCTGCGCCGCCGCGAGGACTGACCTGCCCCGCCGGGCAGCTCCGTCCCCTGCCGGTCTTCGCGCCTACAGATCCATGACAGAAAGCGCGCCCCATCCCGTCCGGGATGGGGCGCGTCTGCTGTTCACTTTTCTGCTGTGTTCAGGCCCGTTCCAGCGCCTGCGCCAGGTCGGAGAGGATGTCGTCCACATGCTCGATGCCCACGCTCAGGCGCACCAGATCCGGCCGCACGCCCGCCGCCTCCAGCTGCGCGTCGTTCATCTGCCGGTGGGTGGTGCTGGCTGGGTGCAGCACGCAGGTCTTGCTGTCGGCCACGTGGGTGACGATGCTAGCCAGCTGCAGCGCGTCCATAAAGCGCACCGCCGCCTCGCGCCCGCCGGTCACGCCAAAGGAAATCACGCCGCAGGTGCCGTGGGGCATATACTTCTGCGCCAGAGCATAGTACGGGCTGCTCTTCAGGCCGGGATAGTTGACCCAGCTGACCTTGGGGTGCCGCTCCAGAAACCCGGCCACCTGCTGCGCGTTGGCGCAGTGGCGCTCCATCCGCAGGGCCAGCGTCTCCAGCCCCAGCCCCAGCAGAAAGGCGTTCTGCGGTGCAGGGATCGCGCCCAGGTCGCGCATCAGGTGCGCCGTCGCCTTGGTAATAAAGCCCTTTCTGCCAAAGTCCACGGCATAGGTCTTGCCGTGATAGCTCTCGTCCGGGGTGGTCAGACCGGGAAACTTGTCCGCGTGGGCCATCCAGTCGAAATTGCCGCTGTCAACGATTGCGCCGCCCACCGCCGCGGCGTGCCCGTCCATATACTTGGTGGTGGAGTGCGTGACAATGTCGCAGCCAAACTCGAAGGGGCGGCAGTTGATCGGCGTGGCAAAGGTATTGTCCACGATCAGCGGCACGCCGTGGGCGTGGGCCGCTGCGGCAAACTTTTCGATGTCCAGCACCGTCAGCGCCGGGTTGGCAATCGTCTCGCCGAAGACCGCCCTGGTATTGGGCCGGAAGGCCGCCGCCAGCTCGTCCTCGCTGCAGTCGGGGTTGACAAAGGTAAAGTCGATCCCCAGCCGGCGCAGCGTCACGTCAAAGAGGTTGAAAGTGCCGCCATAGACCGCCGTGGACGACACCACATGGTCGCCCGCGCCGCAGAGGTTGACAATGGCATAGAGGTTGGCCGCCTGGCCGGAGGCGGTCAGCATGCCGGCCACGCCGCCCTCCAGCGCGGTGATCCGCTCCGCCACGGCGTCGTTGGTGGGGTTTTGCAGGCGCGTGTAGAAATACCCCTCGGCCTCCAGATCAAACAGCTTGCCCATGGCCTCGCTGGTGTCATATTTATAGGTGGTGCTCTGGATAATGGGAATCTGCCGCGGCTCGCCGTTGTGCGGCGTATAGCCGCCATAGAGGCAGATTGTCTCCGGATGCAGTCTGTTCATGAAGTCGCACCTCGTTTTCAGGATGGGAAAAACCAGCTGGACAGCGGCCTGATGGGGTAGCTCAGGTCATAGTAGCGCATGCCGCCCGCGCCGCCCTCAATGCTCAGCACCACGGAATGGATACTGTCAATCGAGCACAGCGAGGCAATCAGCGCATTGACCGCCAGCCGCTCCATGCCGTAGCCGCCGGCAATCTGTCCGAACTCCGCCGACAGATCCACATAGCACACGCCCTCGATGGTGTCGATCGAGCGCAGCTCGGTCCCCGCCGGCATCAGGTTGTGCAGGTCGTTGACCGGCTTGCTTTCGATAAGCGTGCGGACAATCCGCTCGGCCATACTGACGGTGTCGTCCCGCCGGATGCGCGTGGGTACGGCGGCAAGGAATTCGCTGCTCCAGGACTGGTAATACAGCGTTGCGTCAAACTCGTTGATGCCCGTCTGCACCGGGCCAATGGCCGATTCGTCGCGCACCAGCGGGCGGGACAGGCGCATATAGCGGTAGTATTCCAGCTTTTTCCCTTCGACCAGAAAGGTTACGCTGTCGATGCTGTCCAGCTCGGTCAGCGAATCGACCACCGAATAGATGGTCATGCGCTCTCCCAGCTCGGTTTCCGGCTTATTCTCGACAAACTCAGAGGAGAAGTCCACCTGCGCCACGCCGTTTTCCACCTGGAAGCCCAGCAGGCGCGTGCCCTGCGGCATGGTCTTCTGGGTGCCGCTGCCGGGCGCCGGCCCCTCCAGCAGCTGGTGCAGGATATAGACGCCGGCCGAGTCGCTTTCGGTATCGACAATGTGCCGGACCTCCGGGATCAGATAGCGCTGGTTTTCATCGGCAAAGTACAGCCAAAAGCTGAACTCCTGCTCGGGCGCCTCGGCCTCGGTCAGGAACTGGTCCCGGGTCAAATAGCGCGCGCCGTTCATCACTTCTTCGCCGCTTTCGCTGTAGATGCGCACCTGCCCGACGGCCGGGTTCTCCGTCAGCGTCCAGGTCAGGCAGGCATTGGCCAGCGACAGCTGCAGGCCGCTCAGAGCGGCGTATTCCTGCGACAGGGTCAGCCGCAGGATGTGGGTGTTCTCGTCCAGCGAGAGCGAAACAACCTCGACCCCATTGGGGAAGGGGCTGCGCAGACTCTGATCCAGCGGTCCGTACAGGTAAGTCTGAATCTGCTTTTCCAGCGACGCATTGGGCGGCAGCTGGCGGATTTCGGTCTGAAACAGCGGCTCCAGCTGCTCCAGCTCCCCATAGGGAGTCAGATAATAAAACAGGGCGTTTCCCTCCTGCGCCGGCTGCGCCGTGCAGGCAAGGCACAGCAGCGCCAGCAGGCAGGCCAGGGCAAGCGTCAGCGCACGCTTCATTGCTCCACCCCCCTCTCATGCCACGGGAAGGTGATGGTAAATCGGGTGCCGCCGCTCTTGCGGGCCGCCACGGTGATGGCGCCGTGATATTTTTCCACCATGTCGTGGACAATCGCCAGCCCGATGCCGGAGCCGCCGGCCTCGCGGGAGCGCGCCTTGTCCACGCGGTAAAACCGCTCGAAGATCCGGGGCATCTCCTCCTCGGGGATGCCCACGCCGTCGTCGTTGCAGATCAGCACCACGCTGCTGTCCCGGTGATAGAGCAGGATCTCCAGCGTACCGTTGTCCCGGTTGTACTTTACGCCGTTTTCCGCAATGTTGAACAGAATCTGATAGATGTCGTCCTCGCGGGCCAGAACGGTGCATTTCTCTTCCATGTGGCTGCTCAGGCAGATGCCGCGCTCGTTGGCCAGGGGCCAGAGAATGCGGAACACCTTGTCAACGATCTTTGCCAGATCCACCGTCTCCAGCGCCGTGGCGGGGGCGCTCTCCAGGCGCGAAAGCTGCAGCAGCTTTTCGGTCATGCGGCTCAGACGGTTGGCCTCTGCGCCGATGTCACCCACAAATTCGAGGATGGTCTGCTTGTCCATCTCGTTCTGCAGCACCGAGTCGGTCATGAGCGTAATGGCCGCCAGGGGCGTTTTCAGCTCGTGTGAGGCGTCGGAGACGAACTGCCGCCGCATGGTTTCGGTGGTCTGGATGCGCTCGGTCAGGGCATTGAACTCCTTGGCCAGCTCACCCAGCTCGTCGCGGGAGCTGCTCTCCAGCTTATAGCTGTATTCGCCCTCGCGGACAATGCGGATGGCGTTCATAATCCGGTCCATCCGCCGGGAAAACAGGCACACGCTGACCAGGCACACCGCAGTCACCGCCAGCAGAATCAGCCAGGTGATGTTGCGCATGTTGCGCTGGATGCCCACCAGCAGCGCCGCCTGCTCAGTGTCGGTTTCGATGGCATAGACGCAGCCGATGACCATCCCCCGGTAGATCACCGGCAGGGCGGCGCAGCTTTCGATGCTTGCAGCGCCCGACCGGCAGTAGAACACATCGTTGCCCTCCAGCGCGGCGGCAATCTCGGGATAGAGCACATACCGCCCCTCTGTGCCGGAGACATAGGCCGAGTCGTAGAGACACTCGCCCGTCTCGTCGGTGACGATCATCCGGCTGAAGGACACGTCGTTAAGCAGATCGACCACCTGCCGCACGCCGTCGGCTGTCAGCCGGTCCAGCCCCGCCATGGCCGAGGCCACCATCTCCGCCTTGCCCAGGACAGAGACCTCCTTGGTGCGGAAAACCAGATCCTGCGCAAACCGCAGCGGATAGACGTTGAGCAGGATCAGCACCATCCCCGTCACCAGCAGATAGGCCGCGGCATAGCGCAGCTGAACGCTGCGGATCAGCCGCCCGCCCAGTGCTTTAAGCCTTGAAATAATAGCCCACACCCCATTTTGTCAGAACATATTCCGGCTGCGCAGGGTTGTCTTCCAGCTTTTCACGCAGGCGGCGCATATGCACGTCCACCGTGCGGATATCGCCCGTGTAGTCGCTGCCCCAGATCAGGTTCAGCAGGTTCTCGCGGGAATAGACGCGGCCGGGGTTGTGCATCATCAGCTCGACAATGTCAAACTCGCGGGCGGTCAGGTCGATCACCCGGCCGTTTTTATAGGTGTTGCGCTCGTTGGCGTCGATGGTAATCTCGCCGATGGTCACACGGCTCTCCTCGCGCTCGTTTTTGCCGGCCTGGCTGCGGCGCAGCAGCGCGCGCACCCGCGCCTTCAGCTCGAGGATGTTAAAGGGCTTGGTGACATAGTCGTCCGCCCCGTTTTCAAAGCCCATCAGCTTGTCCATGTCGTCGGTCTTGGCGCTGAGGAAAATCACCGGCACGTTGGAGAACTGGCGGATGTGCATGCAGGCCTCCAGCCCGTCCATCTTGGGCATCATCACATCCAGGATCACCAGGTTATATTCGGTCTGTTTGGCCTTTTCCACCGCCTCGGCACCGTCATAGGCCACGTCGACCTCATATCCTTCGTTTTCCAGATTGAATTTAATGCCCTTGACAATTACTTTTTCGTCATCCACAACCAAAATTTTCATGTTGTCCTCCTTGGTGTTGTCCGTCGGTTATCCGGCTGTTATGTATGCTCTGATTGCGGCAAGCTTTTTCTCGCCGATTCCACGCACCGCAGTCAGCTCGTCCACAGAGAGAAAGTCGCCGTATCGTTCACGATAGGCAATAATGCGCCCGGCCAGCTCCGGGCCGATCCCCGGCAGAGCCTCCAGCTCGGCGGCCGTGGCGCGGTTGATGTTCAGCCGCTGCGCCTCTGCCAGCTCCTGTTCGGCCTCCCAGGGTGGGAGTGCCTGCGCCGGCAGATGCATCCGCCGGCTGGGCGCCAGCCACAGGCAGAGCAGCATGGCCGCCAGACCAGCTGAAAGCATCAGCACCGCCGCCCCATCCGTCCACGCGCGCCGCACCGCCCCGCGCCCGGGATCTTCCGCCGGGGGCGATGATTTTTGTTGACATAACGTTGACACAGCCCCGTGTTGTTTGTTATACTCAAGCATATACAGCCGTCCTGTTTTTCTCATTGCGTGTACGCCACAATTATAGCATAAGGCAGGCCAATTTTGTATGGGTAAAGTAAAATTTTTATGTGCCTTACTTCTAATTATGCACATTTGCACAATCTTTTGCGTCCCTGTTTCGGCTACAGCCAGCATTTCCACCGAAGCCGGCCCGCAGCTGAACAGCGCCGCCGCCTATCTGGTCGATCTGGACACCCAGTCTGTCCTCTTTGCGCAGAACGCCGACGAAATCCGCGAGCCCGCCAGCCTGACCAAGGTGATGACCGCGCTGCTGGCGCTGGAATACGGCTCGCTGGATCAGACGCTGACCGTCAGCCAGAGTGCGCTGGACGCGCTGGCGGCCTATGACACCGCCGCCTACAGCACCACCGCCAGCCTGGAGGTGGGCGAGCAGCTGACGCTGCGCAGCCTGCTCTACTGCATTCTGGTCGCCTCCAGCAGCGACGCCTGCTGCGTGGTGGCCGAGGCGGTTTCCGGCTCGGTGGACGCCTTTGTCGAGCGGATGAACGAGCGCGCCCAGGAGCTGGGCTGTGAGAACACCCAGTTTCAAAACCCGCACGGGCTGCACGCCGAGGGGCACTATACCACCGCCGCCGACATGGCGCGCATCACCGCCGCCGCCCTGCAGCACGACACCTTCATCGACATCTGCAACACCGCCTCGGTGGAGATTCCCGCCACCAACCTGCACGACCGCCGCTATCTGAAGACCACCAACTATCTGCTCAGCACCAACACCGTGGGCGGCTATGTCTATAACCGGGCCTGCGGCGTGAAAACCGGCTATACCAGCCAGGCGGGCTACTGCCTGATCTCCACGGCCAAAAACAGCCGCATGTCCCTGCTGGGCGTTGTTATGGGCGCCGAGGCCACCGACAACGGCGACGGGACCTATACCATTCAAAGCTTTAAGGATATGGTCAACCTGTTCGAGTACGGCTTCCGCAGCTTTACCAGCGCCTCGCTGCTGTCCACGCTGGACGTCATCGCCGAGGTGCCGGTCACGCTGGCGGCCGCCGGCTCCAACATGGCCGTCCTCTCACCGGTCCGCTCGGTCAGCGCCATGCTGCCGGCCGACTATGACGCCGCGCTGATCCAGCGCACCGTCCATCTGGCGTCCGACCAGGTGGAGGCACCGGTGGAGGCCGGACAGGTGCTGGGCAGCGTGAGCATCTACTATGACAACCAGCTGGTGGACACCGTCGAGCTGGCCGCCATTGCGCCGGTGGAGCGGTCGCAGCTGCAGGTGTGGAAGCAGACGCTCCTGCGCTATTGGGAAAGCCCCTGGGTGCGGCTGGTCTGTCTGGCCGTCGGGGTGCTGTTTGTGCTGTATCTCGTTCGGCTGGCGCTGCCCCGGCGCCGCCGCAGCCGCTGAAAGGAGGCCCAGGCATGGATTTTGCTTCGCTGCGCGCCGCCTGCCTGCAGTGTCAGGCCTGCGGTCTGAGCCAGACCCGGCACAGCGTGGTCTTCGGTGTGGGGCCGGAGGACGCCCCCATTCTCTTCATCGGCGAGGGACCCGGCGAGCAGGAAGACCTGCAGGGCGAGCCGTTCGTCGGCCCGGCCGGGCAGCTGCTGGACGACATGCTGTCGATCATCGACCTAGGCCGGCACAACTGCTACATTGCCAACATCGTCAAGTGCCGCCCGCCCCACAACCGCGACCCGCTGGAAACCGAGCAGGAGGCCTGCATCGGCTGGCTGCGGGCGCAGACGCGGCTGCTGCGGCCGAAGATCATCGTCTGTCTGGGGCGGATCGCCGCCATGAAGATCATCGACCCAGCCTTTCGCATCAGCCGCGACCACGGCCAGTGGTATGCCCGCGCCGGCGTGCAGATGATGGCCATGTTCCATCCCTCCGCCCTGCTGCGCGACCCTGCCAAGCGGCCCGAGACGTTTCGTGATCTGAAGGCGCTGCAGGCCAAGGCGCAGCAGCTGTGCCCCGAGGTGTTTTCCGCCGGGGACAGCGCCCCGGTCTGACGCAGCCGGACAGCCTGTGCAGCCGCACGACCCGCTATGAAACCAGCAGCCCGCGCCCCGGCGATTGCCGGGGCGCGGGCTGCGCTGTTTTTCTGTTTTACGGCTGGGCCAGCTGCTGGATGCACACCTGCAGCACCGCGCTGATAATCGGGATGCACACCTCGCTGCCGGAGCCGGCGTGCTCGACCACCGCCACAAAGGCCAGCGGATAGTTTTCGTCCTGCATAAAGCCGGCAAAGGTCGCGTTGGCCAGCCGGCCGGGGTCCTGCTCGGCCGTGCCGCTCTTGGCGCCCACCGTCACCGAGGGGAAGTTCCAGCTGCCATAGACCGTCTGGACGTTGTTGATCATCAGCTCAGCCAGCCGGTCCGCCGTCTGCTGGCTCAGCGCGGCGGGCAGCATGGTGGTTTCGGCCTGATACTGTCCGGGGATCTCCGCCACCAGATAGGGCAAGGCCGCCTGGCCGCCGTTGGCAATGGCGCCCATGAGGGTCATATACTGCACGGGATTGATCAGGTCGGTAGACTGGCCGATGCCGGCCCAGGCCAGCTCCCAGGGGTCGCTGTCGTCCGCCTGCATGCTGCCTGCCGCCGTGCGCAGGCCGTCGAAGGACAGCGACTGCGTAATTCCCAGCGCCGCGGCATAGCCGTTGATGGTATCGGCCCCCAGCTCGGCCGCCAGCTGACCAAAGACGACATTGCAGCTTTTGGCCAGCGCCTCGCGGAAGGTGATGCTGCCGTGGACGTTCAGGCAGTGTACCGGCTTGCCGCCGATCTCTGTCACGCCGCCGCAATAGAACGTGCGCGTGTCCAGGTCATCCAGCTGCTCCAGCGCCGCCGCGGCGGTGACAAGCTTGAAAATGCTGCCGGGGGTATAGGTACCCGCCACGGGCCGGTTGACATAAACGCCGTCATACTGCCCGGAGCTGTCGCCCTCGATGTCCGGCATGTTGTCCGGGTCATAGGACGGGGCCGAAACCAGGCACAGGATCTCCCCCGTCCGGTAGTTATACACCGCCACGCAGCCGTGCCGTCCGGCCAGCTGCTGATAGGCCGTGGTATTCGCCGCCGCGCTGAGCGACAGCTGCATGGTGCCGCTGCTGCTGTGATACAGCCCCTGAACCAGGTCAAAGCCGATCATATCCGCGGCGTGATCGCTGAGCACATTGGACGGAATATAGCCATAGCGGTCGCCCAGCAGGTGCAGGGTGGCCTTGCGGAGCGTCTCGTCGGCGGCATAGCTGCGGCCGGATTCGTCGGAGCGCAGCAGCAGCTCGCCGCCGCGGTCGGTCACCGTCCCGGCCGTGAGGTTGTTGCCCCGGTAGACATGCGGGCTGCCGGGAAAGGCTGCCCAGCTCTTTGCCTGAAACACGTATTGAATCAGAAACACCAGCAGCCCGGCCAGCACCAGCCCGGCCAGCAGCAATACCACGGCCGCGCGTCTGGAGACATGCCTCATGCCGCCGCCCCCTTTCTGTGCCGCGCCGGGTCGCGGATGGCAAAGCTCGCGCCCCGGCGGGTATCCGCCCCCTTGACAAAGGCCAGCAGACCCCAGGCGGAGATCATGCTGGAGCCGCCGTTGGAGACAAAGGGAAAGGTCACGCCCGTCAGTGGAAGGTAATCCACCGTGCCGAACACATTGAAAATGGCCCCCACCAGCAGCATGCTCATCGCCGCGCAGGCACTGATGGCATAAAAGCTGCTGCGCGACACGCTGGCCGCCCGGGCGGCAAAGGCCGCCAGCAGCACCACAAAAAGCATCATCATCACCGCGACCAGCAGCCCCCACTCCTCTGCCACAAAGGCAAACACCAGATCGGTGTCGCTGGCGGCGACGTATTTCAGCCACCCGTTGCCAACGCCCAGCCCGAACAGCCCGCCGGAGGCAAGGCACATCAGGGCGCGGGTCTGCTGATAGCCCCCGTCCAGCGCGTCGTCCCATACGTGCCGCCAGGAGGCAAAGCGCCGCAGCGCATAGGGGCGAAAGCTGACGGCCAGACCGCCAGCCAGGCCGGTGCCCGCGCAGACCAGCGCGATGGTTGCAAAGCTGCCGGAGCGCAGCAGCGCAATGACCACAAACGCCGTGAAAAAGATCAGCGCCGTGCCAAAGTCGTTCATCAGCGCCAGGCAGCCGCAGCACACGCCGGTATAGGCAATGAACAGCCACAGGTTCCGCCGCGCCACCAGGCGGTCCATGGTGGAGGCGCCCGCCAGGATAAAGCAGATTTTCACCAGCTCGGAGGGCTGGAAGGAAAACGGACCAATGTAAATCCAGTTTTTGGCGCCGTTGATCTCCTTGCCGAACAGCAGGTTGAAGGCCAGCAGCGCCACGCCGGCAGCGGCCGCCAGATAGCGCACGGCGCGCGCCCGGTTCAGGTCGCGCAGCGCCCAGCCCAGAAACAGAAACACCACCAGCCCCATGGCAATGGCAATGACCTGCTTGCTCAGGTCGGACGGATCGTCGGAGGCAATGACCGCCAACCCGATGGTTGAGAGAAAAAATGCGATGGTCTCCACCTCGAACGCGTGGCGGCGGATGAGCCGCATGAGCACAAACAGGCCCCACATCATCCCGCACAGCGCCGCAAAGCTGACGGCAATGGGCAGCGCCGCAGCAGACTCCTTGACCATCATCAGCTGCATGGCCGTGAACACCTGAAACACCGTCAGCAGCAGCAGCGTCAGCCCGGGCGACACGTCGCGCCCGGCGCGGGTGCGCTGCATCCGCGCCGCCTGCTGCTCCACCGGCGTCAGCAGCTCAAAGAGCAGGTCGGTCTGGCCCATGGTCAGCAGGTCGCCGTCATGCAGCTCTTCCATGCGGTCCACCGGCTGCTGGTTGCACTGGATCTGGGCCGAGCCCACCGGGGCAATGGTCCAGCTGCCGTCGTCATAGCGGGTCAGCACGCCGTGCAGCCGAGCCGCCTGCTCGTCCGGCAGCTGGATGTCGCAGCTGCCGGCGCTGCCGATGGTGTTCTCCCAGTGGGTCACCGGCAGGCGAGCCTGCTCGCTGACCAGATAGGCCCACAGCTCCGGCTCTGTCTGAAAGGCAAGCAGCGACCGGGCGCAGCGGACGAGAATCAGCAGCGCCAGCAGCGGAAACAAATAGCGCGTCAAGCCGGTAAACAGCCCCACAAACGCGGCATAGTCCCCCGATGCAAGAATTTCTGTCAGCTGCTCCATATACGCGCCTCCTTCCTGTCGGCCCTCCCTGGGCCGGATGGTTCTGTCTGCGCAGTTGGACGGCCGCGGCGGGCCGGATGTTCCAGCGGCGAAAACAGGCAGCCCGGCAGGCAGCGGTTTTGCTGTCTGCCGGGCTGAAAAACGGATTTGTTATGCGTTGTCTTCCGGCTGGGTCTCGGGCTTGTCGTCGACCACGGTGAACTCAATGTTCTCGGCCGGGGTGCAGCAGCAGGACGGCTCTTCGGACTTTTCCTCGGCCGGCTTGCAGCAGCAGGACGGCTC
>CACXCV010000210.1 GCA_902766215.1 Oscillospiraceae bacterium | reverse complement strand
CGGTGTTGTCCACGGTGAAGGTGTTGGCAAAGTAGGCGCCCTCGCCCAGCTTGCCGGACTCGATCAGCTCGACAACCTGTTCCTTGGTCAGCGCGCCGTCAACCTCGTAATACTCGGGGATCAGCGCCACGCCGGCAGTGAACTTGTCGCCCTCGGCCAGGCCCAGGGTGGAAACCTTCTGGTTGGCGTTCAGGGTGCCGGCAGTGTTCTGCCACCTGCTGCCATTGGTGTAGTAGTACGCACCGATGGTCTGTCCGCCCACGCCGCCGGTATAGACCACTTTGCCCTCTGCGTTCTTGACAAAGTAGACCGATGCAGCCGCGTTGCGGATGATGGACAGCTTATACTGCGCCAGCGTCGAGCCGGAGCTGATCGCCGCGCGGTCATAGGGGATGTCTTCCACCGTGTCGCCCTCGATCAGATAGGGGTTGACGGTGTAGATGGTGTTGTTCTTCTCGCCCGGGTAACGGATGGCCAGATAGCCGCTGCCGGCGCCCAGACCCAGATAGCTGTAGACGCTCTGGTCGTAGAGTTGATCCAGCAGGCTGACATCGGTCATCGAAGGCTCGGACCAGTTGCCATAGAAGCCCAGGAACGGGATGGAGTGCACCGGGCGCTCGGCGCCGTCGGCAGAGTTGGCAGTCTCGACATAGACATAGCCCTCAACATAGGCACCGTTGGGGAAGACATCGTCGAGCAGCTCCTTGGCGCTGTCAGTCAGCTGAATCTTCACGTTCACATGAACAGACTCGGTAACCGGAACCTCGACAGAAGCAGTCGTCAGGCCAGCCAGCAGCAGGTGTGCATCATAGCTGTTGACCACGCCGTCGTCGTTGAGGTCGGCGACTTCCATGTCATAGGCGCTGCCGTCGGTGTTGCCAACGACATATTCCAGGATGCACTGGGCATCGTCCGCATCGGTATCGCCGTCGCGGTCGACGTCGCACTCCACCTTGGAGGTGGGAACAAAGGTCTTGCCGTTCACGTCATAAGAGACGTTGCCGGCCAGAGCCATGGTCTGCGGCAGCATGTACAGCTGGCCGGCATCGTCGGCGGCAACTGCCTGCGTCAGCAGATCGGTGGAGAAGGTGTACTCCTGCGGCTCACCGGTCAGGTTGTGAATGGTGAAGCCAAACTCGTACACGCCGTTCTTCTCGGGGTCGTCGCCAAACTCAGCCTTGACCTTGCCGTCGGAGGCAGTGCCGCTGAGGTTGTCGTCCACCAGGATGTACGACTCGGCGCTGACCGCATTGCCCACATTGGCCAGACCGGCGCCCTGATTCAGGATGGAGTAGGGCAGCTCGGTAGAGGCCTCGATCACTGGCTCGGCCGTGGACATCAGCAGGCTGTTGATCAGCTGCCGCGCCGACAGGCCGGTCTTCTCGGTCAGGTTGTTCTCACGGATGTACTGGCCCATCACAGCCGCCATACCGGCAGCCTGCGGCGAAGCCATCGAGGTGCCGCTCATGCTCTCATAAGCCTTGCCGCCGGCAACAGCGCCGTTGACGGAGTAGATGCTTCCGCCGGGAGCGGTAATCTCAGGCTTGATCTGCAGAGAGCCGGGAACACCCCAAGCGCTGAAATCGCTCATGGTGTAGAACTCGGAGTTGTTCTGGCCAACGCCCAGCTCGGCCACGATGGTCATCGTGCCGGTGTAGTACTTGCCATCCTCAACCGGGGTGGAAGCAGCCTTGACAACCGCGCCGTCGGCCTGGGTGATGGAGACGGCAGGGGCAGTCTTCGTGTAGCTGGACAGATCCATGCGGATCACGCCAGGCTGGTTGTTGTAAACCACGGTAGCGATTGCGCCCTTGCGGACAGCAACCTCGGCCTTCTCATAGAAGGAGGTGGTGCCGCGGGAGACAAAGACGATCTTGCCCGTCACGTCAATGCCTTCGTAGTCGCTCTCCGCGCCAACGCCGTTGAGGAACACATACTCGCGCTCGCCGACCAGCGTGGTCATGGGCTGGTTCTTATAACCGCTGTCGCTGGTGTCCAGATAGAACACATTGTGGTCGCCCACGGTAAAATAGTTGCCAACAGAGCCGTCGTTATCCACAGAGGCAACGCCCAGCGAGTTGGTGAAGGAACCGGGGGAGCCGCCGGCATGCATGGACACGTCGGTGTTGAAGAGCACGCCGGGCTGGCTGTTCTCTGCCCAGTAGCCGGAGTTACCGGCGGACATGCAGACAACCGTGCCGTTCTCGGTCAGGCTGTCCATAATCTCGGCATACTCGCTGTCCACGCGGCTGAAGCCGGGGGACGCGGAGCCCAGGGACAGGTTGACCGAGTCGCAGCCCAGAATGATAGCATCCTCGATGGCGGCCATGTAGTCAGAGTCGAATGCACCGCCTGCTGCGCCGAAGACCTTCATGGTGACAATCTGCGCATCAGGAGCAACACCCTGGACAAACACGGCATCCAGCGCGTGGGAGAAGGTGCCGTCGCCGTTGGGGATGTAGGCGTTTGCAGCAGCAATACCTTCGACATGGGAGCCATGCTCGCCCTGACTGTCATGGTCATGATCAACCGTGAAGTTCTTGTCGATGTAGTTGTAGGCAAACGGGATCTTGGAAGACTGGTACAGCTTGTCCGCAGTCACGCCGCCGTTGGAAGCGATGTTCAGCTGAGACAGAACGCTGTCGTCAAGCTTGCCCAGCAGATTCAGAGAGGCCTTGTACTCCTCCACAGACTTGCCGGCCGCAGCGGCGTTCTGTGCCAGAGAATACTCAAAGCCAGCCTCGCTGAAAGACTGATGATCCAGATCAATGCCGGTGTCGATCACGGCAACCTTGCTGCCAGCGCCGGTATAGCCTGCTGCCCAAGCAGTGCTGGAACCGATCTGCTTCGAGGAGGTCGCCATGTTGGGTTTCGCAGTTTCCTCGCGATCAACGACCATCGGCTCATAGCGGTTCTCGATCACGACGTTCTTAACGCCCTCAACACCGCGGATGGCGTCGATCTGATCGTAGCGCACATTGGCGGAGATGATGTTGGCGGCCAGCGTCAGATTCCAGACCACGTCAATGCTGCCATTGATCGCGCTGTCAATCTCTTCGGTCATGCGAGCCTGCGTATTCTTCAGGCTGGCACGATACGCCTTGGCGGAAGCGTTGGTTGCAACGTCTTCCGTGCCAAATTTCTCGATGGTAGAGGCATCTTCCAGCACGATGGAGACACGGACGGTGTCATCCGCTGCGTACTGGTTTTCACTGTCGTCCTCGCCGGACGTGTCCATCGACGCGCCAAGCTTGGAAGCAACAGTCTCTTCCGTCTTTTCAAACGCCAGTTTCTGCGAGTCGCCGGTCTGGGTACCGGCTGCGCCCGCGGGGACAACAAAGCCCGCGCAGAGCACAACTACAAGAAACAGCGAAAGAAGACGGCTGGAGAGATGTTTCTTCATGTACTTTCCTTCTTTCTTAAGACTTCTTCCTGTGCCGGGCATGCACAGAGTCCCACGTCCGAGCTGTAATCTCATCTGTGAGATATCGATAGTATGCGGTGATAATTCACATGTATACTATGTTAATATAGTATTCATTCACACAGGTAAAGTCAACAAATTTTTTTCCACAACCTCCACAAAAATGAAGACTGTTCCTGTTTCGATTTCGTTCATCTATTAGCCCCTTTTTTGGGGGATATTTGTGCACAATGTACCAGGCCATACAGCAGCGGGCCGCGGCAGATTGCCGCGGCCCGCTGCTGTACATTTTTTATTGTTTTTTGCCGGTTTTCCCCGGGTTTGATTATTTGCCGGTGTCCTCGACATACAGCTCGCGCACCGCGCCGGCCGGCTTCTTCGCCTTGGGCGCCGCAGCCTTGGCCGCAGCCTTGAGGGACGGATCGTTGCGCTCGGCCAGGAACTTCTTTGCCACCTGCGGGAACAGGGCGTAGCTCAGCACGTCCTCTTCG
>CACXCV010000209.1 GCA_902766215.1 Oscillospiraceae bacterium | reverse complement strand
TGTATTCTATGCCCGGGCGGCAGCGCGTGTGACCAGATTTCAGTCAACAGAGCCAACTGCACTCCAGACAGCGGACAGACGCGCCGCAGCGGCTACCACTGCCGCAGACTGTCAACCACCTCGCGCCGCAGATACCACAGCGCCGCCAGATTGAGCACCACCATCACCGCCATGGCCAGGTCGGTCAGCTGCCAGACCAGCTCCGCCTGCGCCAGCGAGCCAAAAAACACCGTCAGCAGACAGATGGCCTGCATCAGCCGCCGCAGCCACGGGCTGCCGCTGAGAAATAGGCTTGCGCTGGCAGTGTAGTAATACCCGCCCAAAATGCTGGTAAAGGAAAAGCACAGCACCGCCGCCGTCATTCCGTGCACGGCCCAGCGCCCCAGCACTGCAGACACCGCCGCCTGCGCCCAGCCGATGTCGCTGTGTCCCGCCGCCGGAACGCCCGAAAGCAGCAGCATAAACGCCGTGGCCGAGCAGAGCAGCAGCGTGTCGATGAACACTGACAGCACCTGTGCCATGCCCTGATCGGCCGGGTGCCGGGCCTCGGCCGCCGCAGCCGCCTGCGAGGCTGAGCCCATGCCGGCCTCGTTGGTAAACAGGCCGCGGCGGATGCCAATCGACATGGTCCCTCCTGCCAGACCGCCCGCCAGGCTGTCCGGAGCAAATGCGTCGCGGAAGATTTCCCCCAGCATGGCGGGCACCTGCCGCCGGCACAGCGCCATGACGCCCAGGGTCATCAGCAGATAGCCCACCGCCATGGTCGGCACCAGAATCTCGCTCCAGCGGCCCACCCCGTCGCGCTGGATGCACAGCGCCGTCAGCACTGTCAGGCCAAGGGCCACCACCAGCGGCGGAATGCCATAGGGCCGCAGAGTGCTTTGCAGCTGATAGGCCTGCAGGGCGTTCATCGCCCCGCCGAAGCACCCGATCAGCGCCAGTGTGAACAGTACACCCAGCGTCCGGCTGCCCATGCCCTGCTGGATATAAAAGGCGGCGCCGCCATAGCAGCCGCTGCCGCCCCGCTGGCGGTAGCGCTGCGCCAGCACGCTCTCAGCAAAGGACGAGGCCGCGCCCACCAGCGCCGTGACCCACATCCAGAACACTGCGCCCGGCCCGCCGATTGCCAGCGCCGCCGCCACGCCGGCCACATTGCCTGTGCCCACCCGCGCGCCGGTGGAAATCAGCATGGCGCGCAGATTGCCGCCCTGCCGCAGGGTGCGGACGCCTTTGGGCAGCCCCCGCAGCTGCACCACGCCGGTGCGAACAGTGAAATACAGCCCGGTTCCCAGCAGCAGCACCATCAGCGGCCCGCCATAAAGCAGATCAGTCAGCCGTTGCAGCTGTTCCATCCTCATCACCCCGGGGACAGTCTATGCCTGTCCCCGGCCGGACATGACACTCGTGCCGCCCCGCGGACAATCCACGGGGCGGCACGACAGCGCAATATTTAGAATGCACTACTTTCGCAGCATTTTCATCATGCCGGGGCCGTCCCACGCACACGGGCGCGGCTCAAAGCCGTTTTTTTCATAAAAGGCGGCGGCCTCCCGGGTGCTGATCAGTTCCAGGCTGACGGCCCAGCCCACCGAGGCAAACAATTGCAAGAAGAGATCGGCCGTCAATGTATTGATTTCTATCCGTATGTCACGCATTGCATACTCCTTTCCACGCGCTGCGGGTTAAAAAAGCATCCCCCGCTGGGTTGGCAGCCGGGGGATGCTTTTTATATCAGGATGTCAGGCCAGCGTCGCCTTGTGGAAAATCTTTTTGCCCTTGCGGATCTTCAGGCCGTCGTGAAGCTGCTCGGCCGTAAACGCAGCGTCGATGCCGGCGACCTTTTCGTCGTTGACAAACACGCCGCCCTGCTGGATCAGGCGGCGGCCCTCGCTGCGGGAGGACACCAGCCCGCAGGCCAGCAGCAGGTCCATCACGTTGATGGCTCCGTCGGTCAGCTGATCCTCGCGGATGGTCGTGGTGGGCATGTCCGCCTCGGCCCCGCCGGCAAACAGCGCCCGGGCTGCTGCCTGCGCCTTGTCCGCCTCCTCGGTGCCATGGACCATCTGGGTCAGCTCATAAGCCAGGATTTCCTTAGCGCGGTTGAGCTCGCTGCCCTGCCACTTGTCCATCTCATTGATCTGCTCCAGCGGCAGGAAGGTGAGGATGCGGATGCAGTGCATCACGTCGGCGTCGCCCACGTTGCGCCAATACTGATAGAAGTCGAAGGGGCTGGTCTTGTTGGGGTCAAGCCAGACGGCGTTGCCGGCCGTTTTGCCCATCTTGTTGCCCTGCGAATCGGTCAGCAGCGTGATGGTCATGGCATGGGCGTCCTTGCCCAGCTTGCGGCGGATCAGCTCGGTGCCGCCCAGCATGTTGCTCCACTGGTCGTTGCCGCCGAACTGCATGTTGCAGTTGTAGTGCTGGAACAGGTAGTAAAAGTCGTAGGACTGCATGATCATGTAGTTGAATTCCAGGAAGCTCAGGCCC
>CACXCV010000208.1 GCA_902766215.1 Oscillospiraceae bacterium | reverse complement strand
GGGGCCGGCGGCTGCCTGCTTTGCTTGTGAAAAGCCGCGGGAGGATCGATCCTCCCGCGGCTTTTTGTTTATACCTTCACAGCCAGCACCCGCATGGAGTTGCAGATAGCCAGCACTGACACACCCACGTCGGCGAACACCGCCAGCCACATGCTGGCCAGCCCCAGCGCACCCAGCACCAGGATCACCAGCTTGACCGCCAGGGCAAACACAATGTTCTCCGTTACAATCGTCATGGTCTTCCGCGCCAGACGGATGGCCCGGGGCAGCTTGCGCGGGTCGTCGTCCATCAGCACCACGTCGGCCGCCTCGATGGCTGCATCAGAGCCAAGCTGACCCATGGCCACGCCCACGTCCGCGCGGGTCAGCACCGGCGCGTCATTGACGCCGTCGCCCACATAGAGCAGCGTGCCGTTCTTCGGCTGGCTGGCCAGCAGGGATTCCAGCGCAGTCACCTTGTCCGCCGGCAGCAGCTCGGCGCGTACCTCATCCAGGCCCAGCTGCGCGGCCACGGCCTCGCCCACCGCCTGGCGGTCGCCGGTCAGCATGACGGTCCTGCGCACACCCTGCCGGTGCAGGGCCGCAATCGTCTCGGCTGCGCCGTCCTTCACCCGGTCAGAGATCAGGATCGCGCCCTCATACTGCCCGTTTACCGCGCAGTAGACCACAGTGCTGGCGCTTTGCGTGCAGGGCTGATAGGCTATGCCCAGCAGCTCCATCAGCGCCGCGTTGCCCACGGCCACCGGCGTACCGTCCACCAGCGCCGTCAGACCCTTGCCGCTGCGGTTTTCCACCTCGGTTACCTCATGCGCCGCCTCGTCAGCCGCGGCAGCCACAATGCTCAGTGCAATGGGGTGGTCAGACATCCGCTCGCAGGCCGCCGCCCAGCGCAGCAGCTCCTGCCGGTCCATGCGCCGGCTCTCCACCCCGGTCACGGCAAACACGCCCTGTGTCAGCGTGCCCGTTTTGTCAAACACCACACAGCTGGTGTGGGCCATGGCCTCCAGATAGTTGCCGCCCTTGACCAGCACGCCCATCTTGGAGGCGGCGCCCACGCCGCCGAAGAAGCCCATCGGCACCGAAATCACCAGGGCACAGGGGCAGGAAATAACCAGGAACACACACGCGCGGTTGATCCACTCGGCCCAGCTGGCGCCGGCAATCAGCAGCGGCGGCAGCACCGCCAGAATCACCGCGGCAATCACCACCACCGGCGTGTAAATCCGGGCAAAGCGGGTGATAAACTTTTCGGTGTGGGCCTTGCGGTCGGCCGCCGACTCGACCAGCTCCAGCACCCGGGCCACGGTGGAGTCCTCATAGCGCTTGTGCACCTCCACCCGCAGCGCACCGCTGGCGTTGATGCAGCCGGAGATGATGTCGTCGCCGGGCCGCACTGTCCGGGGCACGGACTCGCCCGTCAGGGCCGAGGTGTCCACCATTGAAACGCCCGAGAGCACCACGCCGTCCAGCGGGACGCGCTCGCCGGGCCGCACGATGATCACATCGCCCACGGCCACCTCCGACGGGTCAACCTGCTCATACTGGCCCTCGCCGGTTTCGCGGTTGGCCGTCTCCGGGGCCAGGTCCATCATGGCGGAAATCGACCGGCGCGACCGATCGACCGCCACCGACTCGAACAGCTCGCCCACGCGGTAGAACAGCATAACCGACGCCGCCTCGCAGTACTGACCGGTAGCAAACGCCGCGACCGAGGCCAGCGCCATCAGAAAGTTTTCATCAAAGACCTGGCCGCGGCAGATATTCTCCGCTGCCTCTTTCAGCACCTTAAAGCCCACAAGCAGATAGGCCGGCACAAAACAGAGCGCCTCCTGCCACCAGGTCATCTCCACCAGGTGCGTTGCCGCGGCCGCAGCAGCCAGCAGCACGCCGGCTGCAAGAATCTGCACCAGCGAACGCCGCTGCGCCCGGCTCACCGGAGAACCTCGCAGTCCGGCTCCACCTTGGCGATGCAGGCAACGGCCGCATCCAGCACCGCGTCAAAG
>CACXCV010000207.1 GCA_902766215.1 Oscillospiraceae bacterium | reverse complement strand
TGAATGGTGCCGGCAAAGCCGCCGCCGTGGACCCGGCAGGCACCGCGGCCCTGCAGCAGCGCCTGGCAATAGGCCAGAGCCAGGGCGGCGGGCTGCTCGTCCACAGCCCCGGAGGGATAGAGGTTTTGCAGGTACATCCAGCTGGACTGCCCGGACTGGTTTACCTGCCGCAGAAAGGCATCGAAGTCGCCCTGGCGCAGCAGCGCGGCCTCCTGCTGGGCGCGGCGGTTGTCGTCCATAAAGTGCAGTGCCCGGAGCAGCGCCCGGTCGCTCACCTGGCCGCGCAGGCGGGGCATGGCTGCCAACAGCGCCTCGGGGGTCACATAGCGCAGATGCGCTGCCCCCAGCAGCTGGGCCACGCGGGTCATCTCGGCGGGAATGGCGGCATAGTCGCCGGTCAGGTCCACGTGCGAGCCGCCGGTGTCGATGATGCACAGCGCATAGCCGAAGCGGTCGAATGAGACCTCCAGCGGCTGAATCTGCGGCTGGGCCGGGTCGATAAAGTCGATGGCGGTGACCCCGCCCATGGCTGAGGCCATCTGGTCCATCAGGCCGCAGGGCTTGCCAAAGTAGTGGTTTTCGGCCCATTGGCCCACCTGGGCCAGCACTGCCGGCGGCACGCTGCCGCTGTTGAACAGACCGTCGAAGACCGCGCCGATCAGCACCTCATAGGCGGCGGAACTGGACAAGCCCGAGCCGCCGGGCACCTGGCTGGAAATTGCCGCGTCGAAGCCGCCGACGGCATAGCCCAGCTGGACAAACCGGGCGGCGATGCCGCGGATCAGTGCGGCGCTGGAGCCGGTCTCTTCCGGCTGCGGATCCAGCAGGTCCAGGCTGACCGTCAGGGCGGGGTAGCCCTCGGACCGGACATGCACCAGCTGCGTGCCGTTGGGCGCGGCGGCAGCGATGGCGTCCAGCGACACGGCGCAGGCCAGCACGCAGCCCTGCTGGTGGTCGGTGTGGTTGCCGCCCAGCTCGCTGCGGCCCGGGGCGGTAAAGTACCGGGCGGCGCAGCCCTCTGGCAGCTGCGCCCGCAGGGCGGCAAAGCGCGCGGACACGTCGCCGCCATAGACCTCAGCCATGGTGCGGACAGGCAGGTTTTCCATATGAATCATCTCCATTGACATGATGAATTTTGTGTTGTATAATTCATTATATATTCATACTTATATTTTACGCCCTTTCCCACCGGCTGTCAAGCCCGGCGGTGGGAAAAACAGCGGCCATTTGGAAAGAAGGAAGACGCATGGCGGAGCTGAAATATCAGGAGCTGGCACAGCGGCTGCGGGACGAGCTGGCTGGCGGGACGTGGCCGGCGGGCGCGCGCCTGCCCACCGAGGACGCCATGGTGGCGGCCTATGGCGTGAGCAAGCAGACGGTGCGCCGGGCGGTGGGGCTGCTGGTGGATGAGGGGCTGCTGCAGCGGCGGCAGGGCAGCGGCACCTATGCCGCCGGGCAGCGGCGCAGCCGCACGCGCACCATCGGCGTGATTGCCACCTATCTGTCGGAGTATATCCTGCCCAGCATGATCCGCGGCATTGAAGAGGTGACGGCCGCGGAGGGCTATCGCTTTCTGCTGCGCTCCACCGGCAACCGCATGGACCGGGAGCGGGAGCTGCTGGAATACTTTCTGGCCAATCCGGTGGATGGGCTGATTGTCGAGGGGGCAAAAACGGCCCTGCCCAACCAAAACCTGCCGCTGTACCGGCAGCTGCGCGCCCGGGAGATCCCGGTGGTGTTCCTCTCCGGCTGGTATCCGGCGCTGGAGCAGAGCGTCTATGTGATTACCGACGACGACGCCGGCGGAGCCATGGCGGCCCGCTGCCTGCTGGGACATGGCCACCGGCGGATCGGCGGCATCTTCAAGGCGGACGACCAGCAGGGGCACCGGCGCTTTGCCGGCTTTGCCAATGCCTGCCGCGAGCAGGGCGTAAATCTCAGCGACGACTGCTTTGCCTGGTATACCACCGAGCAGCGCGAGGGCCTGCTGACCGGGCAGAGCGAGCAGGCCATTCTGCGCATGCTGGCGCCCTGTACGGCCGTGGTGTGCTATAACGATCAGATTGCTGCGCCGCTGATGGCCTCGCTGCTGCGGGCGGGGCGGCGGGTGCCCGAGGACATTGCGGTGATCAGCTTTGACCGCAGCGTGTACAGCGACCTGACGCCGGTGCCGCTGACCAGCCTGGCCCACCCCAAGGAGGAGATCGGCCGCGTGGCGGCGCGCAAGCTGCTGCACATGCTGCATGGGCGGCGCGAGCGCCCGGCCGTGCTGCCCTGGACGCTGGAGGAACGGCAGAGCACGGCGACGGAATTTAAGATCGTGTAAAGTTCTGCGCGGGGGACTCCCATTTCGCAGGAAAGTATGTTATAGTATACTCGATGGTTTACGCTTGGACGCAGCCGGCGGATTTTGCAGATTCGTGCTGCGGCAGGCGGGAACCTTTTTCTGCGGCGGATCGTCTCACCCATGAAAGAATAACTGGGGGCTATTCCCTGCTGCAATACAGAAGGAGAGCACGATGGAACAAGCCAAGGGCCGCAAAAAGCGGCGTCGTGAAAAGCAACATCATGAAAAGCGAAGCTGGAGCGAGCGGCTGACCTCCGTAGGCTATCTGCTGCCCAGCGTGGTGGGCGTGCTGGTGTTTTTTGTCCTGCCGTTTCTGGTGGTGATTGCCTATGCCTTTACCAACAACTCCGTGCAGATGGATTTTGTCGGCTTTGACAACTTCAAGTCGGTGCTGAGCAACAGCGCCTTCCGCCTGGCGGCAAAGAACACAGCGATCTTCTCAGCCATGGCGGTGCCGCTGGCGGTGGCGCTGGCGCTGCTGCTGGCTGTGCTGCTGGATACCAAAATCCCCGGGAAAAGCCAGTTCCGTACCATTTTCCTCAGCCCCATGATGGTGCCGGTGGCGTCGATTGTGCTGCTGTGGCAGGTGCTGTTCCACTATAACGGCGCGGTAAACGAGTTTCTGTCCTTCTTTGGCGTGGAAAAGATCGACTGGCTGAAATCCGACTATAACCGCTATGTGGTGCTGCTGCTGTTTCTATGGAAAAACCTGGGCTATAACATGATCCTCTTCCTGGCGGCGCTGAGCAATGTGCCCACCGAGCTGGTGGAGATGGCCACGCTGGAGGGCGCCGGATCGATCCGGACATTCTTCACCATCAAGCTGCGCTACATATCGCCCACGGTGCTGTTTGTTACCATTCTGTCGCTGATCAACTCCTTCAAGATTTTCCGCGAGGTGTATCTGCTGACAGGCAACTATCCCTATGACGGGCTGTATCTGCTGCAGCACTATATGAACAACATGTTCCGCAACCTGGACTATCAGAAGCTGTCCACGGCGGCGCTGCTGATGGCGGCGGTGATGGCCGTGGTGATCGGGCTGCTGTTCCTGGTGGAAAACCGCTATGGAAAGGACATCGACGAGGAATGAAAAAACTGCGATCGAATTTCCTGCGGGGGCTGCTGTTTGTCTTCGCCCTGCTGATGGCGCTGGCCTTTCTGGCGCCCACGGTGCTGACGGTGGTCAACTCGTTTATGACCGAAGAGGAGATCAGCGCCAACTATGGCGTGATCTTCGGCACGGGCGAGACTGTGACCGACAAGCAGGGAAACACCCGCCCGGCCACCCAATATATGGCCAAGCGGGTGAACCTCAAGCTGATCCCGGACAAGGTCAGCTTTGAGCAATATACCACCGTGCTGCTGAAAAGCCCGGAGTACCTGCTGAAGTTGTGGAACTCCATCATCCTGACGGTTCCGATTGTGATCTTTCAGGTGCTGATTGCTGCCTTTGCCTCCTACAGCTTCGCCCGGTTCAGGGGCAAGCTGAAATCAGCCATCTTCTTTGCCTATGTGGTGCTGATGCTCATGCCCTATCAGGTGACGCTGGTGCCCAACTATCTGGTGTCAGACTGGCTGGGTATCCTGGACACCCGCTGGGCGATTATCCTGCCGGCCATCTTCGCGCCCTTCAGCGTGTATCTGCTCACGCGGTATATGCGGCGCATCCCGTCCTCGTATATCGAAGCGGCCAAGCTGGACGGCGCGGGCGAGTGGCAGATTTTCACCAAGGTGGCCCTGCCGCTGTGCCAGGGGGCGCTGTATTCGGTGGCCATTCTGGTGTTTATCGACTATTGGAACATGGTCGAGCAGCCGCTGATCCTTCTTTCGGACTCAGAGATGCACCCGCTGAGTGTGTTCCTCAGCGAGATCAATGCCGGCGAGGTCGGCCTGGCCTTTGCTGTGGCGGTAATTTATATGGTCCCTCCGATTCTGCTGTTTCTGTACGGCGAGGAATATCTGGAGGACGGCATAACCTATTCCGGCGGCATCAAGGGCTGACGGGGAAAGTGATGAGGTGGAATAAATGACGGAAACAAAGGAAAGACGCCGTGGCTGGGTGAAAAACGCAGCCATCATCTTCCTGGCGGTGCTGCTGGTGCTGACCTTTTTCTCCAACACGTGGCTCAACCGCAGTCTGCCGGAGGTTGCAGCCCAGTATCCCACGTCCGGGTCGATCAACCTGAAGATCCGGGGCGAGGGCACGGTGTCGGCCAACCAGATTGAAAAGGTGTCCATTGCCGAGAGCCGCAAGATCAAGGGTGTGGCCGTCCGCGTGGGCGACACGGTGACCAAGGGGCAGGCGCTGTTCCTGCTGGCCGACACCGAGAGCGCGGAGCTGGATGCGGCGCAGAAGAACCTGGATACGCTGGAGCTGGCCTATGAAAAGGCGCTGTTGGACCGCAGCGTGGGCAGCGGCACCAACTATGAGGTGCAGAAGGCGCAGCTGGCGCTGGAGGCGGCCATGGAGCGCCGTGACAAGGCCAAGGAATACGACGCCGAGCGCAAGCCGCTGGAGCTGGCGGCGGCCGAGGCGGCCACGGCGCTGGCCGCGGCCATCAGCAACGCCGAGCAGCTGCCGGAGAAGATTGCCCTGGACGCCGCGACCGAGGCCAAGACCCAGGCTGAGGCTGCGCAGACCAAGGCCAAGTCCGACTTTGACTACTATGCCAAACTGCACGGCATCAGCGACTATCAGGGTCTGGCCGACCAGCTGGAGACGCTGCAGGACGAGCTGTTTGAATTGAATAGAAAGTATGGCGATTTGGCTTGGCAGATTGATTCGTTGGATGGTACGATCGAGGATGCTGCAAATAGTTTGAAGAATTCACCCAAGCCGTCTCAGCAGCTGGGGGAAATCAAGAAACAGTATGATGAAGCTAAGTCTCTTTGGGACCGGCTTTCCGGTGAATACTATTACTGTGTTGACGTCGAAAACCAAAACACAGACTTCCGCGGCCCGGTAAGCATTTCTCGTAAGTCCAAGGATGATTTGCGCAGCCTTGAGGATAGTGATATTGATATAAAGAATTGTGTGCTCTTTTTCTCGGTACAAGGAGAGACAACCCTTGGAGATGGCCTGTATACAGCGGACGAAGTGTATACGATCATCACGGAGAGCGCAGTGAACAAAGATAATCTGCTGTTGAAGTGGGCATATCGCTCTATGGTATGGTGGGGTATGACCTATGATGCCGGCAGCGTATATGTTGATGGAGGAAGCGGCGACCAGTCGATTGAGTCTCTGGACAAGCAAATCAGAGAAAAAGAAGAACAGCGAAATGAAATCCTTGAAAAGCTCAACGACCGTGAGCTGTCGGCGGCTTATGACGCCGTGCTGGAGGCCAACGAGGCTGTGAAGCGTGCGGACGATGATGTTTATGCTGCCAAGCTGGCCTATGACAGCGCCGCCAAGGCCCCGTCGGTCAACGTGGACGCCGCTCAGAAGACCTATGACAAGGCCAAGGAGCAGCTGGATGCCCTGGAAAAGGCATATACCGGCGTGGGCACCTATGCCGAGGAAAAGCAGAACGTCCTCAACGCCCAGGAAGCGCTGGAAAACGTCTATCTCAACCAGAAGAAGGAAGACATACAGGATCAGAAGGACGAGCTGGATCTGCAGCAGCAGAAGGAAGAGCTGGACAAGGCCCGCAAAGAGGTGGAAGAGCTGACGAAGAACGCCTCGGAAACCATTATCTACGCGCCCTGCGACGGCACCATCTCTGCCATGCATGTGGCCGCCGGCGATACCACCGTGATGAACGAGGCCATGGCCGAGATTGAGCTGACCGATCAGGGACACACGCTGACCATTGAGGTGAGCAAGGAGCAGGCGGCCCGGGTCAAGGTGGGCGATCAGGCCGAGATCTCCGGCCGCTGGGGTGCGGACATCCGCGCCACGCTGGCCAGCATCGGCAACAGCAAGACCAACCCCGGCGAGAGCAAGGTACTGACCTTTGACCTCAAGGGCGAGGACGTGGTGGCCGGTCAGAGCCTGACGCTGTCCGTCGGCTCGAAGAGCCAGAACTATGAGGTCATCGTGCCCAACGCCGCCGTGCGGCAGGACTCCCAGGGCAAGTTTGTCCTGGTGGTCAACAGCAAGAGCACGCCGCTGGGCAACCGCTATTATGTTAACCGCGTGGATGTGGATGTGCAGGCTACCGACGATGACAACAGCGCTGTGAAGGGTATGATTACCACCGGCGACTTTGTAGTGATGACCTCCACCGCGCCGCTGAAGTCGGGCGACCAGGTGCGCCTGCCGGAGAGCTGACGATGAAAACAACAGTGATCCGCCGGCCCAAGCACTGGCTGCTGCAGCTGATTCTGGGCGGCGTGGGGGTGCTGAGCCTGCTGGTGTTCGGGATCCTGTGCGCGGTGGCCGCGCACATCAGCAGCCCGCTGCTGCACCAGCAGGGGGCTGCGCGCTGGCAGGGCGACGGCACGCTGCGCTATGACCAGGTGTCGGTGTTCCGGCCAGTGGCCGAGGGGCTGAACGCCCAGAAGATCGAAGCGGCCGGCACCAGCATCGAAACCGAGCTGGACAAGGCCGGCAGCCCCAACGCCAGCTATCTCATCGCCTATGGCGCGGAGACGACCATACAGGCCACCAGCCAGAACGGCCGCAGCGATGCGGCGCTGACGCTGGTGGGGGGCGACTTCTTCCGGATTCACGGATTTACATTTCTGGCCGGGACGGGCTTTTTGCCCGACGATGTGATGCAGGACCGCGTGGTGCTCGACGAGCTGGCCGCGTGGCAGCTGTTCAGCTCTGATAACTGCGTGGGGCTGAGTATGACCATGAATGGCCGCGAATATTATGTGGCAGGTGTGGTCGCCATTGAAACCGACGACGCCAGCGCCGCCTGTTATGGCGACAAGCCACGGATCTACGCCAGCTATACCGGCTGGCCGGTGGCCGAGGGCGATGCGGCCTTGCCGGTGACCTTCTGCGAGGGCATCCTGCCCGAGCCGGTGGACGAGTTTGCCCTGGCGACCTTTGCCACGGCCATTGGCGTGGACAAGGACGAGGTGGTGGACAACACCGACCGATTTACCGTTCCTGCTCTGTGGAGCAATCTGCGGGGCTTACATATGCAGGGCATCCTCAGCAACGCCGTGGTCTATCCCTGGTGGGAGAGCGCGGCCCGGCTGGCGGCCAACCGCCGGTCGCTGCTGCTGGTGCCCATGGCCATGGCTTTGCTGGTTCCACTGGGCTGGGGTGTCTGGGGCGCGGTTTGCCTTTACCGGCTGATCCGCGCAGGCGGCCGCGGCGTGGTGCATCTGGCAGACAACGTGGTGGAGCGGCGCAGGACCAGAAACTATCTCAAAGCACAGGCGCTGAAGCGCCAAGCGAAAGAAAGGAATGAACAATATGCGGATGAACAGTCGGTGGAAGCGGATGCTGTGCCTGCTGCTGGCGGCCATGATGCTGCTGACGGTGCTCAGCGCCTGCGGTAAAGACGACACGAAGACGCCCGGCGGCGACAAGACAAACAACGAGCCGGGCAGCAGCACAAGCAACGGCAAAAACGACAACAAGGACAACAACCAGAGCGGCAGCGGCTATGAAACGCTGGCGCAGAGAACCGGCTTTGGCTATGTGGCCAGCTATAAGCCGCTGGAGGGCGACTATCAGTGGGCCTATGGGCTGCAGATGGGCAGCGACGGCCGCCTGATGATGCGCAGCAATACGTACAGCGAGGAAGACGGCTATCGGGAGGTTTATCTCACCATGAACCCTGACGGCAGCGACATCAAGGAGCTGCCCATGCCGGCGCTGGGCGAAAACGAGGGCATTCAGAACATGTGCATCGTGGACGACGGCATGTGGCTGGTGACCTATGAGTGGATCAGCTCCGGCGCGTCCGGCGGCGACATGGTTGTGTATGACACGGCAACGGCTGTGGTTGCTGCGTCCGGCGACACGGAGGCAGCGCAGCCGGCTGACGAGGCCCCGGCAGCAGCGGATGACGCCGCCCCTGCCGACTGGACCCAGTCCACCGAGGGCGATGAGAACCCCGGCCAGACCGAACCGGGCGACATCGATTGGATTGACAAGGACGATCCCTCTGATGAGCCGACGGTGGAGCCCGGCGGCGAGTCCAGCGAGATCTACCGTCTGTACAAGGTGGACTTCGAGGGCAACGTGGTGCTCAATCCCGACATCAGCGCCATGAAGGAAGGCTTGGACTACTTCTATGTCAACAACATGTTTGCCGACAACGAAGGCCGCGTGTACCTGCTTTGCGACAGCATTCTCTACCGCGTGGACAACACCGGCAAGATCGACGGCAAGCTGGAATTTGAAAACTGGGTGGACAACGCAGTTGCCACGGCTGACGGTCGCATCCTCATCGCCTATTATGGCGACGAGGGCCGCGAGATGCGCTGGCTGAACACCGACACCATGGAGCTGGGCGACAAGCTGAACTTTGGCTCCGATGTGCAGATGGACAACTATAACTTTGTCGTTGGCGGAGGCAGCTATGACCTCTACATGGACGACAGCAACGAGCTTTACGGCTATAACATCGCAACCGGCGAGATCACCGAGCTGCTCAACTGGATGGACAGCGACGTGGACAAATACAGCATGAACGGCTACTATGTTGTGGACGAGGAGACGATTCTCTTCATCTACAACGAAGACGGCAGCAGCGTGGAGCTGGGCACCCTCAAGCGCACGCCCTATGACCAGATTCCTCAGCGGACGGTGCTGACCATCGGTGGATACTACCTCAACTATGACGTCCGCCGCCTGGTGTCCAAGTTTAACCGCACCAACGAGCAGTATCGCATTACCTTTGTGGACTATTCCAAGTATTCCACCGACGACAACTATCAGGCCGGCATCGAGCGGCTGAACATGGACATGGCCTCCGGCACCGGACCGGACATCCTGACCATGAACGGCAGCATCAATGTGGACAACTATGTTGCCAAGGGCCTGCTGGCCGACCTGTATCCCCTGATGGAGAAGGAAGGCACCTGGAGCAAGGACGACCTGATGGAGGGCTATCGCCGCTCCAACGAGGTGGACGGCAAGCTCTACCAGCTCAGCGGCAGCTTCAGCTTCAGCGGTCTGTGGACCAGCGCCGCCAACGTGGACGAGCAGGGCAACATGTCGCTGGACAGCCTGCTGGCCGCCTGTCAGAACCTGGACGAGGATGGCGTGATCATGCCCTATACCACAAAGAACGACGCGCTGAGCCAGATCCTGGCCACGTCCTATGACGACCTGATCGACCCGCTGACCGGCGAGTGCCACTTTGACACGCCGGAGTTTATCAAGCTGCTGCAGTATGTCAACTGCTACCCCGATGAGATCGACTGGGATACCTACACCTATGATTCCAGCAACCTGTACGGCAAGATTTGCTCGGGCCAGCAGATTTTCAGCGATTTTTACTTCTACGGCTTCCAGGATCTGAACTATACCCTTTATTCGATGGGCGGCATGAAGGACGGCGTGAGCGGAAGCAAATTTGTCATGCAGAGCAACAGCGGCCTGGCTATCAATGCCAACAGCAAGTATCCCGACGCCTGCTGGAGTCTGGTGTCCCAGCTGCTGAGCGACGATTATCAGAACAACTATGGCTGGCAGCTTTCTGTGCGCAAGGACCTGGTGGAAAAGCAGGCGCAGGACGCCATGCAGCCCCCGTATTACACCGATGAAAACGGCAACAAGGTGGAATATGAGCAGACAACCTGGGTCGATGGCGAAGAAGTGAAGATGGAGCCGCTGACGCAGGAGCAGGTGGACTATTTCATGAGCATCATCAACAGCGTGGACGGCAGCTATAACTATGACGACGAGCTGGTGACGGTGGTCAGCGAGGAGGCGGCAGCCTTCTTCGCCGGGCAGAAGTCGGCTGAGGAGGTCGCCAAGCTGATCCAGAGCCGCGTGCAGATCTATGTGAACGAGCAGAGATAACCAAGCGGTAAAACCCAATAAAACCACAAACAGGAGCGGCGGCCGGATATCCGGCCGCCGCTCCTGTGCTGTATTCGGATGGGTTATTTCATGTCGTAGCGCAGCTCCAGCTGATCTCCGGAAGCAATGGATGCATTGGCCGGGTCGTCCAGAACCGTGCCGTTGCAGTAGAGCTGCCAGGACATGTCGTCCAGCAGGTCGTTGGGGATGGCGGCAATCTGCGCGATGCTGCCGTCGTCGTTCAGCTGGCAGATCAGGCCGCAGGAAGCCAAAGTGCTCTCGGCCAGGCTCATGGCCGTTTCACCGCCGTGAAGGACAATCGCGCCGGAATAGAAGACGCCGTCCGGCGGCAGCAGCAGGTCGGGCAAATCCAGCTGGCGCTCGACCAGCGCTGCGCAGGTGACGCTGAAGCGGCAATAGGCGCTGGCCTCCACCGGGGCCACGTCGTCATTGCGCACCACGCTGTCCTGCTCCAGCGCATCGATCTCGGCCAGCGTGGCGTCGTCTACGTCGCCCTCGTTGGGGGCGGCTGGCTGGTCGGGCGTGTCCGGTGCGTCCTGCTCCGGGCTGCCCGCAGCGTCGTCAGAGGGTGCGGCGTCAGGCGTTTCGGTGACGATGGGGGCCGTCGCCTCTGCCAGCTTGTCCGTCTCAGCGGGCGGCGTGTCGGCCGCAGGGTTGGCCGCCGGGGCGGCGCAGCCGGCCAGCAGCATCAGCGCCAGCAGGACGGGCAGCAGGCGCCTCATGCCTCGGCCTCTCCGCAGAGGCGGATGATGGCGTCGGCATAGATCATGCCGGCAGTCAGCAGCTGCTCCACCACAGCAAAC
>CACXCV010000206.1 GCA_902766215.1 Oscillospiraceae bacterium | reverse complement strand
CGCCGACGAGAGCCGCCTGCTGGACATCCGGCGCACGGTGGGCATGGTGTTTCAGAATCCCGACAACCAGATCGTCTCCAACGTGGTTGAGGAGGACGTGGCTTTTGCTCCGGAAAACCTGGGCGTGCCCCCGGTGGAGATCCGCCGCCGCGTGGACAGCGCGCTGCGTCAGGTGGGCATGTATGAATACCGCGAGCACGCGCCTCATCTGCTCTCTGGCGGGCAGAAGCAGCGGGTGGCCATTGCCGGCGTGATTGCCATGCAGCCCCGCTGCATTGTCCTGGACGAGCCGACGGCCATGCTGGACCCCCAGGGCCGGCGCGAGGTGATGCAGACCATCCGCCGCCTCAACCAGGAGCAGGGCGTGACGGTGGTGCTCATTACCCACCACATGGACGAGGCGGCCCAGGCCGGGCGCGTGATTGCCATGGCCGGGGGAAAGATCGTGGCCGACGGCACGCCGCAGGCGGTGTTTTCCCAGGTGGAGCTGCTGCACGCGGTGTCGCTGACGGCGCCCGAGACCACCGAGCTGCTCTATTCGCTCAATCAGGAGGGCTTTTCGCTGCCCCTGACCGCACTTTCCGTTGACGACTGTGCGCAGGCACTGTACGAGGTACTGGCCTGACCCATAAAGTACGGAGGTTTTGCACATTGCACCCGATATTAGAGACAAAGGACCTGCGCCATGTCTACAGCGCAGGCACTCCGTTTGAACATACCGCGCTGGACGGCGTCAGCCTGTCGATTTTCCCGGGCGAGTTTCTGGGCATCATCGGCCACACCGGCTCGGGCAAATCCACGCTGATCCAGCACCTCAACGCGCTGCTGCGGCCCACGTCGGGGCAGGTGCTGCTGGGCGGCGAGGACATCTGGAAGGACAAGCACTTTACCCGCCAGGCCCGGTTCCGGGTGGGACTGGTGTTTCAGTATCCGGAATATCAGCTGTTTGAAGAGACCGTGGCCAAGGACATTGCCTTCGGCCCGAAAAACATGGGCCTGCAGCCCGAGGAGATTGACCGCCGCGTCCGCGAGGCGGCCGGCTTTGCCGGCCTGCCGGAGGCGCTGCTGGACAAGTCTCCCTTTGACCTGTCCGGCGGGCAGAAGCGCCGCGTGGCCATTGCCGGCGTGATCGCCATGGAGCCGGAGGTGCTGATCCTCGACGAGCCGACCGCCGGGCTGGACCCGGCCGGGCGCGAGAGCATCCTTGACAACCTGCGCCGCTTTCAGCAGGCGAAAAACGCCGCCATCGTCATGGTCAGCCACTCGATGGAAGAGGTGGCGGCCAACGCCGGCCGTCTGATTGTCATGGACGAAGGCCGGGTGTTTGCCGACGGCGCGCCCGCCGAGGTGTTTGCCCGGGCAGAGGCGCTGCAGCAGATCGGCCTGGCGGTGCCGCAGGTGACGGCGGTGTTCCTGCGCCTGCGGGCCATGGGGCTGTCGCTGCCGCCGGTCTACACGGTGGAGCAGGCGCGCCGGGCCATTCTGGCGGCAAAGGAGGCGCGGCCATGCTGAAGGACATCACGCTGGGGCAGTTTTTCCCCGGCAGCACCATTGTCCACCGGCTGGATCCGCGCACCAAGCTGGTGCTGCTGGTGGGCTATATCGTGGCGCTGTTCACGGCCAGATGGTTCGTCACCTATGGGCTGGTGCTGGCGTTTCTGCTGCTGGCGGTGGGGCTGTCAAGGATTCCGCCCAAAACGCTGCTGCGCAGCATGAAGCCGCTGCTGATCGTCATTGTCATCACCGGCCTGCTGAACCTGTTTTACACCTCGGGCCAGGTGCTGGTGCAGTTCTGGATCTTCCGCATCACCCGCGAAGGCATTGTGGCCGCGGCACTGATGATCCTGCGGATCACCATGCTGGTCTGCGGCACGTTTCTGCTGACCTACACCACCTCGCCCATTGCACTGACCGACGGGCTGGAGCTGCTGCTGGGTCCGCTCAAGCGCCTGCATGTGCCGGTACACGAGCTGTCGATGATGATGTGCATTGCCCTGCGCTTTATCCCCACCCTGATGGAGGAGACGGACAAGATCATCTCTGCCCAGAAGGCGCGGGGCGCCGACTTTGAAACCGGCAACCTTCTGCGCCGGGCCAAGGCCATGCTGCCGATCCTGGTGCCGCTGTTCATCAGCGCTTTCCGTCGTGCCGACGAGCTGGCCACGGCCATGGAGTGCCGCTGCTATCACGGCGGCGAGGGGCGCACCCGCCTGCGCCAGCCGCGCTTTCTGCTGCATGACTTTCTGGCGCTGGGGCTGGGCGCGGCGCTGGTGGCGGCGGTGGCCATCCTGCGGACAATGGGGTTATAGGCCATGGAAGAACGCAATCTTGCCCTGAGCCTGCGCTATGAGGGCACGCGCTATCACGGCTGGCAGGTGCAGAAGAACGCCGTGACCGTGGCCGGGACGCTGGAGGCGGCCTGTGCCCGCGTGGTGGGGCACCCGGTCCACCTGACCGGCTGCGGCCGGACCGACGCCGGGGTTCACGCCATGGCATATATCGCCAACTTTCACACCACCTCGCGCATCCCGGCTGAGCGGCTGCCCTATGCGCTGAACACCCACCTGCCGGAGGACATTGTCGTCTACAAGGCCACCGAGGTGCCGGCGCGGTTTAACGCCATCGGCTCGTGCATCAAAAAAGAATATACCTATCAGATTTATAATGACCGGATTCGTGATCCGTTTTATGTCAACCGCGCGTATTTCTATCCCAAGCAGCTGGACGAGGCGGTGATGCAGCGGGCGGCGGAGCAGTTTATCGGCACCCACGACTTTGCCGCCGTGCGCAGCGTGGGGACCGACGTCCGCTCGACGGTGCGCACCATCTATGACTGCGGCGTGACCCGGCAGGGGAAGCTGCTGTACCTGCGGGTGAGCGCTAACGGCTTTTTGTACAACATGGTGCGGGCCATCACCGGCACCGTGCTTTATGCGGCGGAGGGAAAGCTCCGCCCGGAGGATATCGGCCCGATTCTCGACTCGGGCAACCGCACGCTGGCCGGCCCCACCGCGCCGCCGGGCGGACTGTATCTGACCCGCCTGTGGTATGAGGAAGAGGTGGATCTCTTTGGCTGATAAGGACGAGCACACCCGGCTGTTCCCGGGCCTGGCCAGGCAGCTGCGCGAGAAGACCGACGAAAAGACCGGCGAGGCGGCCCCGGCCGGCGGCGCGCCGGCGGCGGGCCAGCCCCCACGTAAGGGAAATGTGCTGCCGTTACGCCCGCTGCCCGATGACCCGGGACCTGCGCCGCAGACCTGGGCAGACGACGGCGGCCGCCGCCGCGTGAGCCTGCGCCGGGTTCTGGCGCTGGTGCTGCTGGGCCTGGCCGTGCTGGCGGCCCTGGGGGCGCTGGTGTGGAGCGCGGCAGTGGACATGGACGCGCTGCGCCGCAGCTATACCTATCGCGGCGTGAACCGCGACAGCCGCGGCGTGACCGATTCGCTGCCGCTGCCGGAGGACTGGACCGCGGCGGCGCCCATGGGGCGGCGGCTGGCACTGGCCTCGGGGCTGGGGCTGCAGCTGCTGGACGAGGACGGCTCCGAGCTGGCCAGCTGTGTGGCGACGCTTGCCAGCCCGGTGCTGCGCGCCGAAAAGAAAGCTGCCCTGGCCTATGACGCCGGAAAGGCGACCATCTGTGTGATTGATTCGGCCCTGCGCAGCCAGGTGATCGACGCCGGCGCGCCGGTGCTGGCGGCGGATGTGTCCGCCGGCGGCGGCATCTGCTATCTGACCAGCGCGGAGGAAGATAAGACCGCGCTGACGGTGCGATCGTCCCAGATGAGCGAGGTGTTCAGCTGGCATTCCAAGTCGCGTTATCTCACGACGGCCGCGCTGTCTGACAACGGGCAGATGGTGGCGGCCGTGGGGGCCGGAACCAACGGCGGCGCCTATCAGAGCACCCTGCTGCTGCTGCGCACCGACAGCGAAACGCCTGTGGCCGACGTGGATCTGGGCGACCAGCTGGTGCTGTGGGCCGACTGGGTGGGCGGCAGCTGCTGCCTGGTCTGTCACGATCAGGTGCTGATCTACAGCAGCGCAGGCGAGCTGCTGGGCAGCTATGCCGCGGGAGGAAAAACCATCACCGGCGTGGCCTCCGGTGGGGATTTTGTCCTGCTGAGCCTGTCAGAGGGCCGCACCGGCGACCGGGACATGCTGGTGACGCTGGACGCGTCCGGCAGCGTGCGGGCCGAGCTGACCCTCGGCTGCCAGGCCAGCCAGATCAGTGCCGCCGGGGACTATGCCGCGGTGCTGACGCCGCAGGGCCTGCGCCTGTACGACAGCGGCCTGCATCTGTATGGCCAGCTGGAGGAGCCGGGCGTGCTGACCCGGTGCGCGGCGCGGGACGACGGCTCGGTGCTGCTGATCAGCAGCCAGGGCAGCGCCCTGTATTTGCCCTGATTACGCGAACTTGCCGGTATGAACCGGCGGGGGAATATGATATACTGGTTCCTGTAACGGGGTGTAAACCCAAAAGGAGTTTGAACTATGCATCCAACGATTTGTTCGAAGTGTAAAAAGAATGTTGCCGTCATTTTTATTACCAGAATTGAAAACGGCAAGGCAGTCAACGAGGGCCTGTGCATCAAGTGTGCCAAGGAGCTGGGGATCAAGCCCGTGGATGACATTATGAAAAAGATGGGCATCACGGACGAGGATCTCGACGGCCTCTCCAACGAGATGATGGAGGCCCTGGGCGGAGAAGAGGCGCTGGCCGAGCCCGACTCGGAAGACGAGGAAGCGACGGGTCAGACGGCGACCTTCCCCTTCCTGAATAAGCTGTTTAACAATATGAACGGGGAGCGGCCCGCGCCCGGTCCCAAAGAGCCGCCCAAGGGCGGCCCCAAGCCGGAGCAGCGCCCCCGGGACAAGCGGCACAAGTTTTTGGAGAACTATTGCCTGAACCTGACGGAGAAGGCCCGCGCCGGCGGGCTGGACCGTGTGGTTGGCCGCGAGACCGAGACCGAGCGGGTTATCCAGATCCTCAACCGCCGGCAGAAGAACAACCCCTGCCTGATCGG
>CACXCV010000205.1 GCA_902766215.1 Oscillospiraceae bacterium | reverse complement strand
CTTTAATGGTTGCCATGCGCTACGTCCTCCAACCCAAGCGCATCGCAAAGCGCAGGGGGGTAGTCGGGAATTGCACCCAGCTGCGTTACCACAAAGTTGCTCAATGTGACAGCGCGGCGAAGGCAGACGGGAGCGGGTTCGCCGGCCAAGTAGTGCCGCAGATAGCAGGCGCCGAAGCTGTCGCCGCCGCCCACCGTGGAGAGAACGGCGACATCTGGCTTGTCAGAGATGGACAGTGTGTCAGTTTCTGCTTCCCAAACTGCGGCACCGTCGGCATCCAGTGTCAACAGCAGCTGTTCCAGCTGCGGGAAGCGGCGGCGCAGTGCCAGCCCGATGCTGCGGGCGTCGCTGGCTGTGTTGTTCAGCGGCTGCTCCAGAACGCCCAACTCGGCCAGAACTCCCATCTCGTCCCGGCTGATTTTCAGTACGGTGGCGGATTCTAGGCAGAAGCGCAGCGTTTCGTCGGAATAAAAATGCTGACGAATGTTAATATCGCAAAAAACGGTTTTTGCCTGTATTGCGGAGACCAGACGCTGCAAGCTGCTGCGTGAGCCGCTGGCGCGCTGAGCCAGCGTGCCGAAATAAATGGCATCGAAGGAACCACTGCAGGGCAAACGGTCGGGGAAAGGAATGTGGTCGTAGGCAACATCCTGAACCAGCTCGTATGAAGGGACGCCGGTTTCATCCAATGTTACAACGGCCTGTCCGGTAGGGTAGTCCAGCGCAGCGACGCAGGAGGAAGAGAGCCCGAGCGCTTTGATTGCGGCCAGCGACTCTTCGCCCAACGCATCCTTTCCAACGGCAGAGACAAGCGTGACATCGCAGCCCAGGCGGTGCAGATGCGCACCGAAATTCAGCGGCGCGCCGCCGATGGTCCGGTGGTCGGGAAAAACATCCCACAAAATCTCGCCAAAGATCAACGCGTTCATGTTCAAGTGCCCTCCTGTATGTTTTGACGTGTGGAACGCCGGGAAATCAGCTGCACCGGCAGCATGGTCTTCATTGGCACAGATTGTCCGCTTGAAAGCGAAAGAAGCAGCTCGACCGCAGTACGGCCCATATCGACGATTGGCTGAGCGACCGTGGTGATGCCCAGATATCCGGCTGCATCAATGCCGTCAAAGCCGATAATCTGAATCTGGTCCGGAATGGAGATTCCTTTCTCTGCAAAAAAAGCGTATGCCCAGGCCGCGGTAACGTCGCTGGTTGTGAAAAGACTGTCTACTTCGGGGTGTGCACTGAAAAAATCCTGTAAAAAGGCGATGCAAACTGCCTTTTGGTCGTTGAAAGAGCTGTCGGGGACGGCGGAAATGCATGTGACATTTTGCGTCGCACAAGTGTCGATAAACCCCTTTTCACGCAGGTCTCCGGGCATAAACGAAGACCTGACAGGACGAAAGCTGGGGCGGCAGAGAACGGCGGGGTGTTTGCTGCCGCGGCTGAGCAGGGCCTGCGCTGCCAGCACCCCGCCGGTATAATTGTCGCAGGCGACAAAAGGCACGTTGCTGGCGATAGAGCGCTCGACGCTGACGACGGGAATGTCATAACCGTCCAGATAACCTAGGTTTGGCGTGCGGGTAGCAATCAGCATCCCGTCTACGCGATTACGCCGCAGCATCTGAACAAACTCTTTTTCACGGGCTTCCTCACTGTTTGAACAGCAAAGAACCAACCTGCAGCCGTGTTCGACGCAACGCTGCTCAGCCGCTTCGACCAAGCGGCTGAAAAAAGAATGATCCAACTGCGGGACAATCATCCCAATCAAACCCGAGTGACCCAGCTGCAGAGAGCGTGCAATACTGTTGGGCTGATAGCCCAGCTCATCGATTGCTTGCTGCACACGCTGGATCGACTGCTCGGTTACATTGGGAGACTGGTTGATGACACGTGAAACGGTGGCGATGGAAACGCCGGCACGTTTTGCAACATCTTTGATTGTGATCATGGTGAGCTTCTCCCTGAGATAAATACGCTATAGCATCACAGCATCCGAAAGACCAAATGGGATAGAGCCTAGGCGCTTTATGCATATTCTATTTTAAATCATAAAATCGTAGTTGTCAAACGATATCTTGGGAAAATGGTTATTCAGAGGGCACGCTGGAGAGAAGATATGCGGCAAGTATAATAAAAATGGAAACGAAAGGAAGGAAAACGATTGCCAAAAGAAAAAATATAAGTGGCAGGCACAGAAAATGAAAAATAGAAAATAAATAAATAAACCGCTGATAAGACAGAATATATGCACAAAAATACGGAAAATACACATCGCAATAAGAATCATTACAAAAAAATTAACATGAAATCAATTGATAAAACGAAAAACGCAATATATAATATGGCCAACATGAAGCAAACGGAAATCAAATGACAAAAGCATGAAAACGATTTTTGCACGAATTGAAAAAACGAATTATTATCGATATCACATTCGAATGCAAAACTGTTTCAAATGGAATGGACTATATACAATAGGAAAAAGTGCAAAAGCGTTTCCTATTGCGGACGAGACTGCGGATGCAAAAAGACACCTGAAAAGCTGCGAATTCCCCATAACAGGAAGTACCATTGAGTAAACGCTTACAAGCTTGAAGTGAAAAATATATTATGACCTTTGCGCCGACTCAATGTGACTATATGCAGCATGAAATCTTTAATTTGTTATAAGCAGTAAACGCTGTTTATAAATAAAATCCATAAATATGAAGGAGTTGCTGAGCATGAAACGCAAGACCCTGGCGCTGCTGCTGGCAATGATGATGTTGCTGACAATTCTGGCTGGCTGTGCCAAAACAGGGACTACCACAGATCAGAATGACGTGCAGGATACCCCTGCCATGACGGATCAGCAGGGCACGGACGACACAACGGACACGCCCGACGACACGCAGACCAACGAGGATAACACAAACGATGAGGCCAATACGGAAGAGCCTGCCAAAGTTACCTATCCGCTGACCGAAGAGCCTGTTACCTTTACCGTTTGGTGGCCCAATGAGCTGACTAGTGCGACCAATGACTACAACGACCGCATCTGGTTCCAGACCATGGAAGCCAAGGCTGGCGTGCATCTGGATTTCTCGGCCAGCCCCTCTTCCCAAGCGGCTTCTGAGAGCTACAACCTGATGCTGGTTTCCGGCGACGTGAGCGATTTTGTCTATCAGATCTATAAGCACCATCTCAAGGGTCTGGACAACGCCGTTGAGGAAGATTGGTACTATGACATGGTCAACTACTCCATGGGTGGTTATGGCACCATTATCCATACGTTTATCCATACGTTTGAAGAGCCGGAGAAATATGCCGCAGTAGGCTTCTTCTCTCCCGGCGTGCCCAAGCCTGCCAAAGATGCAACCGATAATCTGCTGCGCAGACTGCCGCATAATCCATATGAAATGGCTGCAGCAGCCGCGGAGAAGGGCGTAAAGCTGCCGAAGATTTTATGTGCATCGGCCAGAATGATTTTCTGTATGAGGCTGTGACCGACTTCCATCAGCACCTGAATGCACTGGGAATCGAGCATCGCTATGATGACCTGCCGGGCTATGAGCACGAGTTTGCGATCTGGGATCGCGAACTGCTGGCGTTTATGGACTGGATGCCGCGCACCGACTACTATGCGGACAAGATCCCGCACAAAATCTAAAGGATAAGAAATAAGCCGGCAGGAAGAGACGGGTTTGCCGACCGGTCTTCTTCCTGCTGGCTTTTATTTTGTGCGTTGATTTCCGCCGCGTCAGTGCATAATGCTGAAGGCCATTTACTTTGAAGCCTTACAGCATGGCTTCGATTTCGGCCTGGCTCTGATAACCGATGGAGGTGGCGGCCACTTCGCCGTTTTTCATCACAATCAATGTTGGGATGGAGCGCACGCCGTATTGAAGGGCGAGTTCGACCTGCTCGTCCACGTTGACCTTTCCAACGCGAATGTCGGGGCGGCTCTCGGCAATGGCGTCCACAACGGGGGCAAGCATTTGGCACGGACCGCACCATGTTGCCCAGAAGTCCAGCAGCACCGGCTGCGGGCTTTGCAGCACTTCAGCTTCAAAATTGTCTTTGGTAATGGTAAGAATACTCATTTTACATCATCCTTTCGTTTGTAGTAGAGCATGCAGTGACAGTATCCCTCAAAATTGGGGTCTGCGATCTGCTGCCGGAACTCTTTGCATATACACTTATATTCCTCGGTTCGCTCCAACCGGCAGGGACAATAGCCGCCGGTGCGTTTCAGACCGGTGCGGACGGTTTCGACAATGGAAGCGTCGGGGTTAAGAATCACAGCCATAACAGTATGCTCCTTTCTTTTTGTTTCTATTTGTTATTGCAGCACTACACTGTTGCTGCCTAGCTGAAGCTGCAGCTCGTCCAGCAGTTCCGGCGCAGGGGAACAGGTGGTATACCGCTGCTCCCACGTGCCGTCTGGATGCTTGAGCCAGACGGGGCAGCTGCCGGGGAACATGTTCAGCACGGCGCGCATCTTGCCGAAGGTGCGGGTGCCGCGTTCCGGCGCGCGGAGGCATAACCGCCGCGCTTTGGCCGGGGACTGCACCGGCCGGTAGTCCTCCAGGCGCGTTACATCGTCTACCAGCATTTGCGGGTCTTTTTCATCGCGGACTGACAGTTTGCCGCGAATGGCGAGAGCCACGCCTTCGGCCAGGTCGCTGCCGCTGCGCTCCAACGTGCGGGAGAAGCACAGCAGCTCCATGGACGCGGTGTTGTCCTCCACCACGACATAGGCCATCATGGAATGGTTTTTCGTGGTTTTTTGGCGCACACTTTGAACGATGCCGGCAATGGTCAGCTCCATGCCGTCATAAAAGCGGCTGGGCCCATCCGGGTTTTGAAAATCCTCCATGACAGCGCCGATGGTGGGCAGGCCCTGCACCTGCTGCTGATAGTCATCCATCGGGTGGCCGGAGAGATAGAGACCGGTCGTTTCCTTTTCCATGGCCATTTTGGCCTGCGGCTTCAATTCTGGAATGTCAGGGATGGGGATGCGCGGCAGGGACTGATTAGCCTCCGGGTCGCCGAACAAATCCAGCTGGCCGGCCACGTTGCGCCGGTGCGCGTCGGCAACAGAGTCCATCATTTTTTCGTAGATCTGCAGCATTTGACTGCGATAAAGGCCAAAGCAATCCAATGCACCACATTTGATCATGCTTTCGGCGGCGCGTTTGTTAAAGTCGGCGTTGTACATCCGTTCGAAGAAATTCTCCAGGGTGCGGTAGGGGCCGTTTTGTTCCCGTTCGGCCACAATGCGCTGGGTCATGCTCTTGCCGATGTTTTTGATGGCGGCCATGCCAAAGCGAAGACTGTCGCCGGCTACGGTGAAGTTTTCGCCAGATACGTTGACATCTGGCGGCAGTACGTCGATCCCCATGTCCTTGCATGAGGCGATATACTCGGAGATTTTTGCGCTGTTGTCCAGCACTGAGGTCAGCAGGGCAGCCATATACTGCTTGGGCCAGTGGCATTTCAGCCAGGCGGTTTCATAGCAGACCTTGGCATAGCAGACCGCGTGAGCCTTGTTGAAGGCGTAGTTGGCAAAGTCCAGCACCTCGTCATAGATTTGCTCGGCGTCTTCGGGGGATACGCCGTTGGCAACTGCTCCGGGGATGTTTCGGCTGGGATCCCCGTGAACAAAGGCCTGCCGCTCGGCCTCGATGACAGCCTGCTTCT